>JAZUIR010000001.1:0-1512 GCA_045642305.1 Oscillospiraceae bacterium
GTTATTTAGATTGGAAGAGGTGTTTAGTTTCTATGAAGAATAAAAAATTGCATGTTAGAACCGGCGACTTGATTAAGGTTATTAGTGGTAAGGAAAAGAACAAAACCGGGAAAGTGTTGGCGGTGTCAATAAAGGAAGGCAAGGTGGTTGTTGAAGGCGTGAATATAGCAACAAAACATCTTAAGCCTCGACAGCAGGGAACAACTGGCAGCATAGTTCAAGTTGCTGCTCCGATGTATGCTTCCAAAGTTATGCTAATGTGTCCTAAATGTAATAAGGCGACTAGGATTGCGCATGGGTTTGATGATTCTAATAAGAAGATGCGCAAGTGTAAACATTGTGAGAACTTGTTTTAGAAATTCAGATAAAAAGGGGGGATTAGGTTGTCGGAATCGAGGAATGTTTCAAGGTTGAAAGGCGTTTATAGGAGTGAGGTTATGGCTAAGATGATGAAAAAATTTGGCTATAAAAACACTATGCAAGTTCCTAAAATGGAAAAGGTTGTTATTAATGTTGCGGCAGGCGAAGCCAAGGATGATAAAAAAATCATTGACAACATATTGAATGATCTTGCGCAGATAACCGGGCAGCATGGAATGGTGTGCAGAGCAAAGAAATCAGTTGCTAGTTTCAAAATTAGAGCGGGAATGCCTATTGGGGTTAAGGTGACGTTGCGCGGGAACAGAATGTTTGATTTTATGGACAGGTTTTTTAATGTTGCGTTGCCTCGAGTTCGTGATTTTAGGGGCATTGATGCGAACTCGTTTGATGGAAGAGGAAACTATAGCGTGGGCATTAGAGAACAGCTCATTTTTCCGGAAATTGATTTTGAAAAGGTTGATAGAACGCGCGGCATGGATATATGTTTTGTTACAACAGCAAAAACGGACGAGGAATCTAAGGAGTTGCTGACGCTTTTTGGAGCGCCTTTTAGAGAAATGTGAGGAGGTTGGTTTTGTGGCTAAAAAATCGTTGAAGGTTAAACAGGCGAGAGAGCCTAAGTTTTCGACTAGGGCCTATAGCAGATGTCAGATTTGTGGAAGGCCGCATGCTTATTTGAGAAAATATGGTGTGTGCAGGATTTGTTTTCGTAATTTGGCCTATAAGGGTTATTTACCGGGCGTTAGAAAGGCTAGTTGGTAGATTTTTTGTTCAGACTGTGGTTTGGTTTGAATTTTGAATTAATATGTGGAGTGTGAAATAATGCAGATTACTGATGTTATTGCCGATATGTTAACTAGAATTCGAAATGCGAATTCTGTTAGACATGAATCGGTTGAGGTGCCTTCGTCTAGGGTGAAGAAAGAAATTGTGCGCATTCTTTTGGAAGAAGGTTTTATTCAAAACTACAAGGTTATTGATGATGGAAAGCAAGGAATAATAAAAATCCAGTTAAAATATTTGAATAATGGTAAAGAGCCGGTGCTCCTTGGGCTTGAAAGAGTTTCAAAACCTGGCCTTAGAAAATATAGTAGCTGTGAAAATTTGCCAAAAGTTATGAAAGGGCTTGGA
>JAZUIR010000002.1:0-4352 GCA_045642305.1 Oscillospiraceae bacterium
TTTGCAAAGGAATAGAAAATGGAACTATTCTAGATGTTGTTGAAATGGATGGAGCGAGCAGTAATAGTGTTAACGATGTGAAAATTTTGAAGGATGAAGCGAGTTTTGTGCCGTCCTATTGCAGGTTTAAGATATATGTAATAGACGAAGTTCACATGCTTTCTGCGAGTGCATTTAATGCATTGCTAAAAATAATGGAAGAGCCGCCGGATTATGTCATTTTTATTTTGGCTACAACAGAGGTGAAGAAAGTTTTGCCAACCATAGTTTCCAGGTGTCAGCGGTTTGATTTTAGAAGAGTTGGTGTTGATGACATTGTAGGAAGGTTGTTTGAAATCTGCAAACTTGAAGGTATTGGTTTAACTGAAAGAGCAGCCTCAAAAATTGCTTCCATTGCTGATGGGTCTTTACGTGATGCTGTTTCTGTTTTAGATGAGTGTTCGGTGGCTTGTGGTGATGGTGGAATCGATCTTAAATTGGTGAACCAAATTTTTGGTTTAACTGATGATTCAAGGTTTTTCGAGTTTTTTGATGCTGTCATTTGCGGTAATTGTTCTGAGGCTTTGAATTTGATTGAGAAGGTTTATTGTAGCGGAGTTAGTTTGCAGGGTTTTTGTTCTGATTTGGCCTGTTTTTTTCGAGAGGTTATTGTTTTTCTGGTTTGTGGTTCGAGCAGGAGTTCAGGTTCTGGTTTTTTTATGTTGGCCGATTTTGAGAGTGTCGTGGTTAAGCTAAGGCGTTTGAATCTTGATTTTGTAGTTGGAGTTTTAAGTGATTGTATTGATTGTTTTGAAGATTTGAGGGCGTCTTTAAATGTTAGAGTGAAGTTTGAGTTGTTTGTTTTGAATTTGTGTTTAAAATTTAGGGGTTTGTATGATGTTTGTGAGCAAAATGATCTTGTTAAATCGAGCGAGCCTGATTGTTTAGCTAAGAATGAGATTGAGGGTTTTTGTGAGGTTTCTGATCATTTTGAATTTGGAGATGGATTTGATTCTGGAATTGGCGAAAAAATCAAGTTTGAAGGCGATGTGGTAAATTTTGAGAGCGATGGAGTTAATGCTGAAGGTTCGGGCAGGTTGGAGCGGTTTGTTGCATGGCCAGAAGTTTTAAGAGAATTAAAAGCTGGTTTGGGTAATGTTATGTTGTCGGGGTTTTTGGCTGATTCTGAAGCGTTTGTAGCGTCCAATGATAGGTTATATATTAGTTTTAAAAATCCTATAGTTAGTCAGAAGGTTTTTGAAAAAAAGGATGATATAGAGTCGGTTATTAAACAAAAGACTGGACATAACTATAAAATATTTATTAAAAAATCTGAAGATGGTTTTACAGATTCAGCTAATGGAAAGTTTGATGATTTTTTAAGTGTTGCAAGAAGTTGTAATATTGAAGTATACGAAGACTAGAATGTTTTATTTAAATATTTTGAATAGGAGATGTTGTTATGAAATCGCAGTTGGTTAAAAATTTTGGGAATAAAAATCAGGCTGGAATGCAACAGCAAAGTGAAATGCAAAAGCGTTTGCAGGATGTTCAGATTAAGATGCAGCAAAAGGCTGATGAAATAGAAAACATGGAATTCAAGGCGTCTTCTAGTGAAAATGGCAAGGAAATAATTGAAGTTTTGGTTAAGGGCGATAAGAGTTTGCTTGAGGTGAAAATATTAGATGAAAGTGCTTTTCCTAAAGACGATTTGTCGAAGCTTTGTGATTTGGTTGTTAGCACAGCAAACAAAGCTTTGTGTGAGGTCGATAGGATTACCGATGAGGAAATAGCTAATATAACAAAAGGTTTGCCGATTTCTGGTTTGAATTAGTGAAATGTTTGGGGAACCAGCAATTTTGAGGAGGTTGGCCGAGAAGTTTGCTTCAATGCCAGGAATAGGTAGGAAATCGGCATGGCGTTTGGCTTTTCATGTTCTAACCTTGAGTAAGGAAGAAATTGATGATTTTGCTAGAGTTTTGGTTGATGCCTATGGCAGGATCAGGCGGTGTAGTGTTTGTCAAAATTTGAGTGATAATGAGGTTTGCAACATATGCGCGAGCGATGGGCGAAGTGGGTCTGTTGTTTGCGTTGTTGAAACTTCTAAAGATGTTATGGCGTTTGAGCAATCCGGAAGTTTTAATGGGCTTTATCATGTTTTACACGGGCTTATATCGCCGATGGATGGCATAGGGCCGAATGATTTAACTATTAAGCAGTTGGTTGGCAGAATTAGTTCCGGATTGGTCAAGGAGGTTATTATGGCGACAAACCCGACAATAGAGGGTGATGCCACTGCTATATATATATCGAAGTTGTTGAAACCGCTCGGGGTTGTTGTTTCCAGGCTTGCTTATGGAGTTCCTGTGGGCAGTGAGTTGCAGTATGCTGACGAGATGACTATTTCTAAGGCGTTGGAGAACAGAAATGTTTTGTAGAGTATATTTTGAATAGGTTGAATTTTCGGTTTCAAATGGGTTTGTTTGTGGTTAAGATGGTTGCTGTTTTTGAAGGGAGGTTTGTCGTTTTTGAAGGGGTCTACTAAAAAAACGATTGCCGTTAACAGGAAGGCTTATCATGACTATGACGTTGAACAAAAGTTTGAAGCAGGAATAGAGTTGTTCGGCACTGAGGTTAAATCTATTCGAAATGGGCGGGTTAGCTTGAAGGATAGCTATTGTTTTGTTGAAGATGGTGAAATTTATGTTCACAATATGCATATAACTCCATATGAGTTTGGTAATATTTTCAATAAAGACCCGATCAGGAAACGCAGGTTGTTGCTTCATAAAAAGCAGATCTTGAGTCTTTATTCTAGCGTGAAAAGGCAGGGTTATTCGATTATCGCACTTTGTCTGTATTTTTCTGGATATAGGGTTAAGATTGAAATAGGTTTGTGTAGAGGGAAAAAGCTTTATGATAAGCGAGCGAGTTTGAAGGCGAAAGAAGTTAAAATCAAAATTGATCGGGCTACTAAAAAGTTTTTTAGCTAAAAAAAGCTAGCGGAGTTTTTGTGAGTTAAATTTGGGGGCGTAAAGGTTTCGACGGAAATTAGTAAGCACAATAAGCGAGCAGAGTTTGCGTTTTGGCTCTTTAACTCAAGCGCATTAAATTTTTAAATGCAAATGGTAATGGTAATAAGAACAAGATTGGGTTTGTTAGATCAAATTCAGTCGCAAGGAAGGCTGCGTAGTTTAAAACGCGCCGGCTGAAGCTTTGAAGTTTTAGCTGCGGACGAAAGCTTTGGTTTAATTTTTAGCAGTTTAGTTTCATTAGAGCACTCAACTTTGTGAAACGAATTTTTTTTGAGTTACTCGGTTTTTGATTTGCTTTTTGTTCATTAATTGAGGAAATTTTTCAATAAGCTACGCTCGTAGAAGGTTGTGTGGATGATTTTTCGGACAGGGGTTCGATTCCCCTCGCCTCCACCAATTAAATTATTCAAAAGTTTTGTGCGCTGCTCTGTGTCGGTTATCGGTTCCGACAAATTGCAGCGCCTTTAGGTTTGCAGATATTCTTGAAAAAATACGTGGGCCATAGCGTTTCTCGAGCTCTGTTGGATGTAGATTTGTGTTCAAAATTATTGGTTTGTTTGTTGAAGTTCTAATGTTTATCGTTTCAAAAATGGCGGATATGTTGATGTTTGATTCAAATTCTGAACCTAAATCGTCGATTATTAAAATATCGGTTTCATCAACTAAATCTAAAAATTTTACGTCGTCTTTTTGGTCTCTTCCAAAATAGGAATTCGACATTTTTTGTGTTATTTCTGACGCTGTGCAATATAGTACGCTAAAGTTTTTAGCTATTATTTCAGATGCTATTGAAAGTGACATATGAGTTTTTCCAAGCCCGGTTGATCCATATAGAATAAGCCCGTTTTCAACGTTTGGAAAATTATATGCAAACTTTTCACATATTTTAAGTATTGCGCTCATTTGTTCATATTCTGATATTTCGTCATTTGAATTTTTCTGTTCAGAATATAGGTTCAAATCAAAATCTTTAAAGCTTTTTAAAGTGAAACACGAACTTTTTTGCAGTTCGTTTATTGCTATTTTTTTGATTAGGTTTTTCAAACAATCACATTTTTTATTTTTCACATAACCATAGTCATTGCAAATTTTGCAGACGGGTTTCTGTATTAAAAAATCTTCTGGCAGGTTATTTTGTCTGAGTAAAATTTTTATTTTTTTTTGCGTTTTAATGTTTTCGCTTTGAATTCTGAAGATTATTTCGAGTTTGTTTTGAATTTTTTTGTTTAAAATCAGTTTGATTAGTTTAATTGATGTTGTTTTAAGTTCATTGTTTAGTTGTTCAATTTCTGGGCAGATGGCAATAGCAATTTTTAGGTTGTGTTTTTGTTGCAGTTG
>JAZUIR010000003.1:0-14282 GCA_045642305.1 Oscillospiraceae bacterium
TGCATCGCAGTAGCATAACCCTTGTGTTTTTTAAAACCATAGTTTGGAAATTTAGCATCAAGCTCTTGCATAATATTATCACGCGTAACCTTCGCAATAATCGAAGCCGCTGCAACACAAGCGCTTTTACAATCACCTTTAACGATGCTCTTTGCAGCAACCTCAACCCTTGGCAACCTATTTCCATCAACCAGCACCAACTCAGGAACAAATTTTAGTTTTTCAATCGCAATCTTCATAGCAAACATGGTGGCATTCAAAATATTATGCTGTTCGATGTAGGCAACATCAACCACACCAACTGCAAAATCTTTGCAACATAATTTTATTTTTTCAAACAAACCCTGTCGCTTCTTTTCACTAAGCTTTTTACTGTCATTAACCTGCAGAATCAAATCGGTCTCATCATAATTTAAAACAACCGCAGCAGCCACAACAGGCCCAGCAAGCGGCCCTCTTCCAGCTTCGTCAACCCCACACAGATTTTTAACACAAAAAGCCCTATCAAAATCAAAAAGATTCACCCAAAAACCTTCTTTCATTTAATTTTGCGGCAACTCAAGGGTCAATCTTCCAAACTTGCCTTTCTGAAACGAATCAACAACAAAATTTGCCGCCCGTTCAAGATTTAGATCACCTCCTTTTGAAACCATACACCTGTTCTTTGCAAGCTTCAAAAGCAGATTTAATCCATCTTCATTAAAACTCAAATCATTAAAAAAATTTTTCAACTTCAACTCACTAAAACCCGAAAAATTCCTTAAACCATTCAAAAAATCTACTGCCAAACTTTCCACATCAACCTCCTCACGCTTAACCGCCCCAATCAACTGCAAAAACTCTGCTTGATTTTCGTTTTCAATAATATTTGGAAGCACACCTGGCGTGTCAAGCAAACTAACACCATTATCTAAAAAAACCCACTGATTCGACCTAGTAACACCAGGCCTGTTTTCAACCCTTAATTTTTTAGATCCAACTAAACTATTAATAAGACTCGATTTTCCTACATTTGCTATGCCCACAACCATTGCCCTAATCATATTTTTACCAAACTTCAGCTTCTTGTTTTTTTGCAACCACTCACAAGCCAAATCAAAAATATTTCTAATTTTTTTTTGATTCCTGCAGTCGAGTTCGCCGGCAAAAAATCCAAATTTTCTTCTAAAATGAAGAACCCAAATT
Organism: Oscillospiraceae bacterium; assembly: GCA_045642305.1. GTDB lineage: Bacteria > Bacillota > Clostridia > Oscillospirales > Ruminococcaceae > RUG12519. The sequence continues at coordinate 1,186 of JAZUIR010000003.1, forward strand.
TTTGTTGCAGACTCATCAGCCAAATCACTTTTACCCAAAAAAAACGCAACCGGCCTGCCAGAAAACAACTTCAAAATCGAAAAATTACTGCTTGCCATAGGCGCCCTAGCATCAACCAAATTAATTACTAGATCAATTTGTTTTGTGCTGCTTTTCAAAAATTCTTCAGCCGACTTCATGTGACCAGGAAACCAACCAAACCTCTTATCAAAACTCATTCAACCACCCAATTTCACGACGCAGCTCAAATTATACTCAAAGACTAAATCCAAAAAACTTACGTTAGAACAAACGAAAACTGCCCAAAGGCCACCACCTTAAAAAAACCCGACCAACAACATCGCTACATCTAACACAACCCAAATCTCTACTATCACCAGAAACATCTCTATGATCACCCAAAACAAAAAGGCAACCTTTTCCCACCCTAAGCGGATATTTTAAAAACGGCTTTCTTTCGGTTTTTCTGGTCGAATTAACATAGGGTTCATTAAGCTTCTCACAATTAACATAAACATCGCCGTTTCCGTCTATGTTAACCACCTGACCTTCAGTTGCAATCACACGCTTTATTATTGTTTTACCCAAACTACTATATTCATTAACTATTACAATATCATTACGCTTAAAATTCCAAGGCATGTTAAAAACACAAACGCCATCCTTATCCTGAAGCGTGTTCTGCATAGAAGGGCCCACAACACTCATTGAACGAAAACAAAAGGTTTGAATAAAAACAAACATAGCAAAAACCAACACAAACCAATCAGCAATCTCTAAAAAAGAACGCAAAAACCTAACAAACAAACCATCATCAACCCTACCGTCAACATCTTCACTTTCATCAAAAACTTTCGCAACCCCACCTAAATCATAATCTTCATAAGTTTCCAAAACCAATAACCTCTCAACAACAAATTTTAGATTAACTCACACAAAATCATAAAAATGAATTTAAAACCTTGAAAAAGTTTACTTAAAAGTTCACTTCAATGTTGATAAACCATCAAAAACTCGAAAACAACAACGCAACACGCAGCAATTTTAACATAAATTAAAAAATTTGTAAATAAATTATAGAAAACAATTTTGCGGAATAGCTTCAGGACAACCTGCATAGAAATTTACAGCAAAGAACAAATCAAAAAATAGCTTAATTGAGGTGTTATTAAAATGGACGTTAAATTCAATCAAGCCATCGAACCACTACCACTTGATATTAGAAAGCTTTTGAATGAAGTTTCCAATCAAATTAAATCAACCGCCTGCGAAATCAGATTGCGAGCTGGGTTGCCAATTTTTTTACAATGCCACAACAAAAATATTAAAATTAAAAAAGTAACTTCACCACAAGAAATTAACGAATGCTTTCTAGCTTTGTGCAACTATTCTGTTCACTCACACCTAAACGAAATAAAACAAGGATTTTTAACAATCAAAGGCGGTCACAGAGCTGGAATATGCGCAACAGCAATTTATGATGAAAACCAAAAACTTTCAAATCTAAAACAAATAAGCTCAATAAATATTCGAATCGCCCGACAAATTAACGACTCAGCCAAAGAAATAATCAACGAACTTAAACACAGAATAGGAAAACTTCTTGTTGTTGGCCCACCGGCAAGCGGGAAAACCACTATTTTAAAAGACATAGCAAAACACCTGGCAACTTCAAAAACCGTTTCAATTGTTGACACGCGAGGCGAAATTGCAGCATGTTTTAATTCGGTGGCCCAAAACGACGTCGCCAACGCCGACATATTTAATTTTTTTAGCAGAAGCGATGGAATTTTAGCAGCAATAAAAACCATGAGCCCTGAATATATTATATGCGATGAAATAGGAAGCGAAGCCGACCTAGAAGCCGTTAAAGAATGCATAGGATCAGGAGTTGAATTGATTGCAACAGCACATGGAGAAAACCTTGAAGAAATTAAAAAAAGGCCAATTATTAAAAAAATTCTAGAAACAGGTGCATTCGAACACATTGCAATTTTAAAAGACAAATCAACTCCATGTAAACTAAAATATATCATCAAGGTTAGTGATTTTTTTGAAAACAGTTGGAACTTTAATTTTAGCAATATGCCCAATAATTTTTGGAATAAGTCATTCAATGAGCTTAAAATTAAACAAAAATCAAATTGAACAAATAATTCAACTCATAAACTGGCTAATAACCGAAATAAAATTTTGCCAAAATAGCACAAGCGAAATAGTTGCATCATGTTGCAAACAAAGCAACTTCAAAAACCTAAGCTTTTTAAAAACAACAGAGGCTAACCTAAAAACTATGCCGTTCCCACTCGCCTGGGAAAATGCAATAGAAAACTGGCAATGTGGTTTAAAGCGTGACGACAAAAATCTTTTAAAATCGCTTTCGCATGTTTTAGGCGCCTTCGACGCAACCGGGCAAATAACAGCACTAGAACATGCCAATATGCGATTTGAACAAAGCTTCAAAAATGCCGAAATTACATGCCAAAAACAATCAAAAATGGCACAATCACTAGGAATTCTGCTAGGCCTTGCAATATGCATAATTCTAATCTAAAAATTCAATAAAGGAGCTCAAAGCCAAACTATGGAAGTGGATTTTATTTTTAAAATAGCAGCAATCGGAATAATCGTAGCAGTAATAAATCAAGTTTTGATTCGATTTGGAAAAGATGAGCAAGCAATGTTAACGTCGCTTGCCGGCCTAATTGTTGTTTTGCTCATAATAGTAACACAAATAAACAAGCTTTTTGAAACCATAAAACACCTGTTCAACATATGAACAAGAGCATAAAAAATAGGAGCTAAAACAAATATGCTTTTCACAGTGGTTGCTTTTTCTATGATAACTATTTCGGTTTGTCTAATCTTAAAAAAAACAAATCCTGAATTCTCGTTAATGGTTTCAATAATAGCCAGCATAGTAATATTTACGATAGTTGCAGCAAACCTCGCCCCATTGTTCGATCAAATAAACAAATATGTTGCAAAATTTAATTTAAACAATATATATATTCAAACGATGATAAAAGCCCTTGGAATCTGCTACTTAACCCAAATTGCAAGCCAAACCTGCTCTGATTCTGGTTATAGCTCAATTGCCAGCAAAATCGAAATTGCCGGAAAATTAACCATTGTTTTGCTAGCAATTCCAATGTTTTCTAATCTTATGGAAACAATCGAAAAACTAATAAATTTGAAATAAGTTCAAAACAAAAACGTTAAAACCTAAACGGAGGGCCAAATGCAAAAGTGCTTTCTAAAAACAATAGAAACAATTGCTATTTTCACGGCTGCGTTTTTAATTTTTTGTTTTCCAAAAACCTGCTGCCATGCGTTTGATTCAACCGAACCAAACCTGCTACAAAACCAATTCGATGAAAGCGAAGCAAACAAACTCAATTTTGCTATTGATGAAGACACTAAAAAAAACATGGAACAAATAGGCATAGGCTCGCCTCAAGTTTCACAAATGCAAAATTTTTCAATTCAAAACTTTTTTAAATTTTTGTTCTCACAAGCAATCAAAACGCTAAAACAACCTGTTTTTATTTTTGCAAACTGCCTAGCAATCATTCTAATAGCTGCACTTTTTGAAAATTTTAAACCCCAACTAAACGGCAACGACCTAAACCCAATTTTGGGCCTAGTCACAACCCTATGCACATGCGCAATAATAATAACCCCAATAATTAAATGCATAATGGGAGTTTCAAAAACCATCAAAAACTTCGAAAATTTCATGATATGCTTTATTCCAGTGTTTGCAGGAACACTCGCAATGAACTTTAAAACTGCCACGTCAATAGGCTACAGCTCAACCCTATTTTTTGTGGCTCAATTCGTTTCGGCAATAATTTCAAATCTGCTACTTCCAATAACCGGAGCATTTTTAGCCTTTTCAATTATCGGTAATACAAGCGGCGACCTAAAACTCAGCGCTCTAACCTCAACTGCAAAAAAAATAGTCATTTTCGTTTTAATGTTTATGGTTACAATTTTCATAGGACTGTTTTCGCTACAAACCTCAATTGCTGTAAGCTCCGACGGACTAACCATGAAAACCGCAAAATTTGTTTCAAGCAGCTTCATTCCAATAATAGGCAAGGCTTTAGGTGAGGCACTAGGATCGGTTATTGGTGGCCTAAATTTAATAAAATCAGCAGTTGGCGGGTTTGGAATTTTGGTTTGCCTTGCGTCGTTCATTCCTCCAATTTTGAACATAAGCTTTTTCCTAGCCGTCGTTTCAATAACCGGAGCAATAGCAAAATCGTTCAAAATAGATTTGATTGGTCAAACCATGGATTCAACCAAAGATTGTCTATCTATTTTGCTTTCGTTTTTAATCTGCTACAGCATTTTAGTTATTTCAACAACTTCAATAATAATTAACTTAACGTGAAAATAAAAAATGAAACCGGTTAGGAGAAAAAAATGCAAAAATGGATTCTATATGCCTGTGCTCTTTTAATAATAACTTCGATTTTTCAAATATTAACCCCAAACGGGCCCCTAAAAGGAGTGATGAAATTTTTTTTAAATTTGTTCTTCATAGGGCTTATGATGACGCCAATTTTTAAAAACATGTCCGTTCCAAAAATTAAAAACTATTTCAATCATGATGTGCAAACCCCAAACAACGAACAAATTCAAAAAAACATAGTTCAACTAAACAAAAAAAACCTCGAACGCGCCTTAAAAATTTTACTGGAACAAAACGGCTACAAAAACTTTAGGGTTGAGCTAACAACACCAAAACAAAACGCCTCTGCAAAAATTATAGTGACATTTTCATCAAAAGAAAAAATTGACACAAAAAAACTAAAAACCCTAATTGAATCACAAACCAAAATAGAACCTGAAATTGTTTTCAAATAACCAAAAAACTTTAAAAAAATAGTTATAATGACTTGACCACCAGCATACCTATTAACCATATCAAAAATGAAGTTCAAAACAAAAAGGTGATATATAATCATGGATTTTAAAAAAAAAATAGATGATATTCTTTCTTCAAAATCAAAAAAAGCAAAGCTTCTAACCCTGCTGGCTCTTATTGGAATTTGTTTAATAGCAACAGCAAGTTTTTTTCCTTCAAACAAAAAAAACCCTAAAAACAACAACGAAAATGAAAATGAAAAACAATTTTTTAAAAAAACTAATGACGAATATGTAAACGAACTAGAAAAAAAAATAGACAGCATGGTTAGCCACATAGAAGGCGTCGGAAACTCTAAGGTGACAATAACCATGGAAAACGGAATCGAAAACATCTACGCAAACTCCGAAAAAAAAACAAGTAATTCAAACGAAAACATTTCAGGAAACCCAACTCAGCGCAACGACACACAGCGAGACGTGGTTCTTGTAGATGGAAACAATGGAAAACAAGCCTTAATAGTTACTCAAAAAGAACCTACAGTTAAGGGGGTGGTGGTGGTGTGTCAAGGTGCAGACAACGACTTGGTTAGAAAACGAGTCACCGATGCGGTGAGCAAAACCCTAAACATAAAAACCAATCGCCTTTCTGTTGTTAAGGGAAACCCAATGAAAAACAAAATAAAACATAAAACAAATTAAAGGAGCATTCAAGCTATGAAAAAATTAAATTTCATTATTGGAAAAAGACAAATCATGATTTCAACCCTACTTCTAATCCTAGCCGTAGCAGCATATTTGAACTGGCAATTTGCAACAAATGAACAATCTATTAGCGTCATGGACGTTTTAAACCCTAAAAAAACACAGACTTCGCCTCAATCGGTTGAGCTAAACACAAATTATGAATCAAACTATGGAGAGGCAGAATTAGTTTCAAATAAAGTTCCAGTCGAAACTGAAGATGAAAATCAAAACGAAACCAAAACCGACTATTTCACACAGGCTAAAATGCAAAAAGACGCTTCACGCGCAGAAACAAGAGAAGAACTGCAAAAAACCCAAAACATGCCAAACATATCACCAGAAACAAAAGCAGAAGCTCAAAGACAAAACTTAAACCTTGCAACCATAGAACAACAAGAAAATGAAATCGACAGCCAGGTTAAGGCAAACGGGTTTGCTGACTGCATAACCTATGTTACAAACAAAAACACTAACAGCAAAGACACACCAGATCCAAAGGTTAGCGTAATAGTTAAAACCGAACAAATGACCCAAGCCCAAGCCGCCACAATAAAAGACATAGTCGTAGGTGTGACTCAAACAGAGGCAAGGCACATAACAGTAACACCAGTCGCCTAAATAAAGTCAAACTATTCATTAAACGTGTAATTTTTATAAGAACTTAAAAATTGAGTTTAAAAAATTTAGTTTATATATACTAAAAATTAAAAAATGGGGGCATTAGCCAGAACTAGATTCCCGTTTTTTAATTTTTTTTATGTTTATACAACAAGTATAGTTACCGACCGGCCAAACCCCATTTTTGTTCAAAATTCCAATAGTTACAGGAACTGTTTGCTTGCCTGGCTTCAAATTAACCTCTGCCAAATCAATCGTTGCAGTAATGTTTGATTTATTAATTGCCTCCAAAAAATTGTTGTTTATTCCAACTATTTTAACATCTTTTAAAACAGACGACTCAACATGAACCTCAAAATTTTCATTTGAATCATTAATTAACTGCACATCACTAACACTAAAACTTTTAGAAACCCAATCAGAACAATCAACAACAACCCTAGCCGTCTTAACATCATTCAAATTCTTAGCCCCGGTTGGCAAATCAATCGGAAATGTGAAACTTAAACCAGAATCGGTGGCTGATTTTAAATCAAAATCACGCATATCAACATAACCTAAATTAATCTCTTTAATGCTGTCGGCAGCCTCTTTTGAAACTCCCAAACTAATTTGTGAAGGTTGAACTTTAGCCCTTATAAGGCTTAAATCCAAACAGGCAGGCGCATTTTTAATTTTCCAGGTGAGAGGAACCATTTTTTGCCTGTAAACCGGAACAATAACCCCAAGCTTTGTGGAATTGTTAAACTTTAAAAGCTTGGCCTGCGATTCATCAAAAACACTGCCATCTACTGCAACAAACTTCGTTTCAACATCAAAATTTTTAGTTGAATTCAATTCAACAGGCCCCGAATTAACATCAAGCCGAATAGTATTTAGACAATCAACAACCTTTTTCGGCCCGCTAACATATAAACTTTTAGGTTGGCAAACAGCCGCATCTAAAACATAACCTTCTGCTGCTCGAACATTCGGCAAATTACAGGTTAAATCAACTAACTTAGTTTTTAGCACATCAACACTAAAAATTGCACTCTGAATTGAAACTCCTTCGATTTTAACATCATGTTGAGCCTGCTTAAAATCAGCCCTGAGCTCAACTTCATAGTCGCCGTCACTTGTTATATTGCGCAGCGAAACGGGAGCAACAACAAAATCATCTTTTTTAAAACTCGCCACCTTATAACGCGGGCCTTTAATTTTTATATTAACATTTGCAGGGTTTATTTTAATTATGTCAAGGCCATATTGCTCAATTTGCGTGCTAGAAAAATCAAAAGTTATGGGAACGCCACTAATCAAAAAAACGCTCTGCCGATCGGTGAAATTTATTGTGACCACCCAAGCTATGCAGGCAATTGCAACCGAAATCAGAATAGAACGTCTGCGCCTATATGTTTCATAAAAAAACAATTTTAAAAAATCCAGCAACCACTAAACCTCCCAACCAAACTAGAGTCCTAATCCTTTTTTTAAATGCTTTTCAAGTTCCAATTCACTCATATTTCGAATAAGTTTCCCATTTTCTGCAACCGAAATTGCTCCGTTTTCTTCCGACACAACAACAACCAAAGCATCGGAATTTTCACTCATTCCAATTGCTGCCCTATGCCTAGAACCAAGTTCACGTGAAATATATTCTTCCTTTGAAGGCTTTGGCAAAAAACACGAAGCCGCCACTATCTTCGTGCCACGAATAATAACTGCTCCATCGTGAAGCGGAGAATTTTTAAAAAATAAATTTTTTATTAGCTCCTCACTAACATCAGCATTAAGAATAACACCTGTTGCTATTATGTCAGCAAGTTTTGTTTTTCGTTCGAAAATTATTATTGCCCCCACCTTGTTTTTCGACATTTTAACACAGGCATTAACAACCAACTCAACAACAACCTGCAAACTAGAATTTATATGATCTTTTTCGCTGAACAAAAAATTTTGGAGTTTATTACTCATTTGAGTTCTGCCAAAATGCTCCAAAATTCTTCTAAACTCCGATTGAAACAAAACAACAATAACCAATGGCCCAAATAAAATAAGACTATGTATTATGAAATCAAGAGTTTTTAGATTCAAAATTTTCGCCAGAACAGCAACAACAAAAAAAAGCAACAACCCCTTAAGCAGCTGAAAGGCCCTGGTTTCACGAACTATCTGCAAAACCTTATAAACTATACACGAAACAAAAACAATATCAACCAAATCAGTGAATTTGAAAGAACAAATCAACGCCCAAAACATCCTCAAAAAATTCATTATTTGTTCCATAATAGGTTTTCCTTTCGTTTTTAAACAAGCGACCTCAGCCAAAACAAAAACGCGCCGCCTCCACAACGCTGCTAACTGCCACCATTTTAACATCTAAACCGGTTAGATGCAATTTTTTTTGGCAACTTTTCGGCAACAGAAATTTTTTAAATCCAAGCTTTTGAGCCTCTAAAACAACTCTCTCAAACCCAGCAGCCGACCTAACTTCGCCCGCTAACCCAACCTCGCCAAACGCCACAACATCATCACCAACAGCAACATTTTTGAGGCTAGAAATTAAAGAAAGCAAAAGCGCCAAATCGCAACCAGAAGCATTTTCAAGTCTTATTGACCCAACCACGTTAACATAACAATCAAAATTTTTAAAACTAAGCCCTAATCTTTTTTCCAAAACCGCAATTGCCAATGCTAACTTACCATAATCAACACCGTTGCTCATTCGCCGCGCATTTAAAAAAGCTGATTTTGCAACAATCGACTGAATCTCGGTGAAAATAGGCCGACTTCCTTCAACCAAACAACAAACACAGCTTCCACAAACTCCTTTCGGCCGTTCACAAAGCAACTCTTTTGATGGATCAGAAACAAAAACCAAACCCTCACTTTTCATTTCAAACACAGCAATTTCATTAGCAGGGCCGAACCTATTTTTTTTAACCCGCAAAATTCTGTGAGAAAAATTAAGTTCACCTTCAAACGCTAAAACCACGTCAACCACATGTTCCAAAACTTTAGGCCCAGCAATTGCTCCTTCTTTGTTAACATGTCCAACAACAATAACTGCAATGTTTTTACACTTAGCAATCTGCTGTAATATGTAGGCGCATTGCTTAACCTGAACAACGCTTCCGCAAGCCGATTGAACCTGTGTGCAACTAACGGTTTGAATAGAATCAACCACAACAACATTGGGTTTTAAACTTTCAATTTCACCAACTATTCTCTGCATGTCATATTCTGAAAAAACAAACAAATTTTGGCTTGCTAAATTTTGGTTTGCAATTTTTAGTCGATCTGCCCGCAGCTTAATTTGACTCTTGCTTTCCTCGCCCGAAACATATAGCACCCTATATTTTTCACTCAAGTTTGCACTCACCTGAAACAGCAAAGTCGATTTTCCAATTCCAGGGCAACCGCCAATCAAACATAACGACCCCTGAACAAGTCCACCTCCAAATAATTCATCTAACTGCACCATTCCAGTTGAAAAACGTGGCACATCATCTAGCCTAACAGATGATAGGTTTGTTGCACAATTTGAATTCGAATCTAAACCCAAATGGAGCCCAAAATTCATAACATTCGATGATTTTGCATAAAAACTTGAACTAACTTCCTCAAAAGTGTTCCAGCTGCCACAGTTTTCACAACAACCAGACCACTTGAAACTCACCGCTGCGCATTCCCTACAAACATATTGCTTTTTTGACAAAAAAATCAACCCGCCTTTTTAAAATATTATTCATTACGATGTCATTCTAAAATTTTAGTGAAACATTGTAAATAAAATTCATTAAATATTTTAAAAATTTAACGGCTTTTTTTAAATGCTTCCTCGCAATTTTGACGACTTTGACTCGTTAATCTGTCGCGCCCTTTGAATTTTTCAAACTCAACCGCCGGCAGCAAAACTTTAGCGCATCCTTTCACTACCATTTCTTCAAAACCCCTTTTTCGAAGCTCAAAATCGTAAGCCGAAATATTTGAGCTAACCATGTTTGCAAAATAAGCAAAAAACTTCGAAAGATTGTTCGTTTTAAAAAAATCAAATTTTAATAAAACAAAAGCCTTGATCGGATCCTGCTTCAAAATATTACAGAATCGTTCACCACCAATCACGCGTTTTTGCCCAACAACTGGCAGATCTAAATAATCAAACCTTGTTGCCTCATCGTTGCTCAATTTCAAACCACCCAAGCAATTTATGGCTCCCTGAATTGCTTCATCACTAGCTTGAACAAACCTGTCTATTTTAATTTGCAGCAGATTTTCCAAAATATTTTTCAGAAAAACTATTCCACCATACTCAAAAAATTCTTGCAAACTACTAAGTTTGTTCTCAACAATAGTTTTTGTGTTTGCAGGAACACTAGCCAAACTAATAGAATTGTTATGAGCTGAAATTTTAACCACAACTATTGCATCAACCAAATTACGTCCATCAACCAAATTGCTATTAACAAACATAAAATTTAAATCAAACTCTTTCGGAATCAAAAACCTAAACTGCCCAGCCGGATGAACTTCACTTTCAAAACTTTCGATTAAATTTATTGCTAGAAAAACGCCAATTGGAAATAACACAACAAATGATAATACGAAAGAAACCATTGCCGTTTTTAGCCTATAACCCATAAAATCAATTTCACCTCATTATCGATTTTAAATATTGGCAATAAGCTTAAAATAAATTCAAATTTTTAGCAAAATAAAATGATCCTACCGCAATTTTTTTAAAATATAAGTTTACAATCAACAAAAAAACAATTAAAATGATTAGCAGTAGTAGCCTGTTGAATGTGTGCAGGCAATACTTTTGCAAACATTATCGATCAAATTGGAGGAAAAATGAAACAGCTTCTAAACATAGTTGCAAAAAAAGCCTTTATTTCATCTGTTTTGTTCATTTTCGAAATAGTAACACTTTTCATAGTCATGATATTTCTGGAAAAAACCTTCATAACCTTTTGGTCAGTAATATATATTTTAAATTTATTAACTATTTTCGCCATAGTTAATTCAAAAAAACTAAACAACGCCTTCAAAATTTCATGGATCTTTATTTCATATTTGTTGCCAGGAGTTGGAGCTATTTTATTTTTTATTTTTGGTAACAAACAAACCAACAGAAAACTCAAAAAAAAATTCGAAGATAAAAATCATAAATCAACCACAAGCCTGAACTTTGAAAATCTTCTTAGCAATTTAGAAATAAACCCAAATTGCCTGCAAATGATGCAATGGATTTTAAATGTTACCGGCCAACCAACCTATGGCAACACCGAAACTCGATTCCTAAATTCCGGTGAAACATATTTTAAAAGCCTAATTTTTGACCTAAAAAATGCAAAAAAAAGCATCTACTTAGAATTTTTCATAATAAATCCAGGTTATATGTGGAATGAAATAGTAAATATTTTAATAGAAAAAGCAAACCAAAACCTTGATATTCGGTTGATATACGATGATTTTGGAACGCTCACAACCCTTCCAAAAAAATATGATAGTTATTTAAACAAACTGAAAATTAAAACCCAGGTTTTCAACCGAATAAAATTAAGAATAAATTCTTTCATGAACAATCGCGATCACCGAAAAATAGTGATAGTTGATAACAAAATTAGCTATACCGGCGGGATTAACATAGCCGATGAATATATTAACAAGGTTTCTCGTTTTGGCTATTGGCAAGACAGCGCCGTAAGAATCGAAGGTTGTGCAACAGAAAGCTTCACAAAACTTTTCTTGAACATGTGGAAACATTTATCAAACGAACCAATTAATGAAAATAAACTCAAACAACCAGCCATACTGTCGCTTAAAAACGGATTAGTTCTACCATTTGGCGATAGCCCAATAAACAAAAATCGACTAAACAGCACAATATATTTAAAAATAATTACCAGCGCAAAAAAATATGTTTATATACAAACGCCATATTTAATTATGGACGAACAGCTAACCAACGCAATAGTTTGTGCCGCACAAAGCAGCGTTAAAATGATAATAGTTACACCTCACATTTTCGATAGATTCTATGTTCACGCAATAACTCAAGAATCATACAGCAAATTGATTAAAGCAGGCGTTGAAATATTCGAATATACACCAGGATTTTTGCATTCCAAAATGATCATTTCGGATGATGAAGTTGCCATTTTAGGCACTGCAAACTTCGACTACAGAAGCCTATATATGCAATTTGAAAACAGTGTGTGGATGTATAAAACCAAAGCAATTGTTGAAATGATTGCAAATTTTAAAGATATTTTACAAAAATCACAAAAAATATCGATTCAAAACTGTGAAAATGTAAAATTATCACGCAAATTTTTAAACGCTTTCATCAAACCATTCATAACATTTTTTTAATTCAACTAATTCAAAACTTCGCTATCAAATTTATATCCGCAATTCAAAAATAACAAACTCATTCATGATCTTCCGACAAATATCTAACCAAATCGATTAAACCAACAACAAAATCTGTCAACACACCTATTCCTAAAAACCCAAGCGTTAAAATATATACAATTCCTAATGAAATTTGTTTTCTGTAGAACCTATGCGCCCCAAAAATCCCAAAATACCAACATAAAATTAAATAAATTATTTTATCTGAAATTTGATTGTTTAATAATTTCATAAAAAATCTCCTAATTTAAGCAAAAATTCTAGCCTTTTGATTTAATTTCACGGCCAAATTATTCTATACTTTAAATTAAGAAATTGACAAAAGAATGGCTCCCCCTGTTGGACTCGAACCAACGACAACGCGGTTAACAGCCGCGCGCTCTACCGACTGAGCTAAGGAGGAACATACTAAAATATTCAATTAAATTGCACAAAAAACTAAAATATGCTTCATC
>JAZUIR010000004.1:0-2157 GCA_045642305.1 Oscillospiraceae bacterium
TTAATCCCATGTGATATATTGCCATGATGCAGTGCTCCAATTCATTTTAGTTCTGATTTGTTTTTGATATAAAATTTTGGTTAAGTTGAAATTATGTGTTTTTTAAATTAGTTCTAGTTTTTGATTTGTTTTTCGATTAAACTATCGATTTCAACGTAATAGGCCTTAAAGCCTTCTGCGGCAGTGTTGTCATCGTTTTCAACTTCGAATTTCATGCGTTCCAGTTTGCTGAATATATTGCTGTCGACAATAATCGAAAATGGAATGTTTTTTGCAATCAATTTTTTAGTTTTTTCGAAACAGTAGAGGATTAATTTCATCATTTCAAATTGTTTTTTTAACGGAACAAATGCATCTATTCTGTGGAATGCATTTTGTTGCAAAAAACCAACCCTTATGATTTTTGCAATCGCTAACACTAGTTTTTCATCATCTGGAAGAACATCGGCGCCTATTAATTTCACAATTTCCATAAGTTTTGCTTCTTTGTTTAAAATTGCTAGAAATTGTTTGCGAATATTTATAAATTGATCACTTATTTCGTTTGAATAAAATCCAGCCAGGTCATCGATATATTCACTATAGCTGTTTAGCCAATTAATTGCAGGATAATGTCTAGCGTAAGCTAATGATTTGTCGAGCGCCCAAAAACATCGAACGAATCTTTTTGTGTTTTGAGTAACTGGTTCTGAAAAATCTGAGCCTTGTGGTGAAACGGCTCCAATTATTGAAATTGATCCTTGGTTTCCCGATAATGTTTCAACAAACCCTGCTCTTTCATAGAATTCTGCTAGCCTTGAAGGCAAATAGGAAGGGAAACCCTCTTCGGCTGGCATCTCTTCGAGTCGGCCTGAAATTTCACGCAATGCTTCAGCCCAGCGTGAGGTTGAATCAGCCATTATTGCAACGTCGTAACCCATGTCGCGATAGTATTCTGCAAGGGTTATGCCGGTGTAAATGGAAGCCTCACGAGCTGCAACAGGCATGTTTGACGTGTTTGCAATAAGGGTTGTTCGATCGGTGAGCTTGTTTTTTGTTTTTGGGTCAACAAGTTTTGAAAACTCTTCCAAAACCTGTGTTATTTCATTTCCGCGTTCTCCGCAACCAATATATATTATTATGTTGGCGTTGGCCCATTTTGCAAGCGCGTGTTGAGTCATGGTTTTGCCGGTGCCAAATCCACCAGGAACTGCGGCTGCGCCACCCTTTGCGATAGGAAACAGTGAATCGATAATGCGCTGTCCGGTTATTAGAGGCTCGGAAATTTTAAGTCTTTTTCTAACTGGTCTAGCCTTGCGGATTGGCCATTTTTGACATAGGCTTAGTTCAATTATTCTGCCGGATTTGGTTTTAATTGTCATGATCTTGTCGGTGATTTTATATTCGCCGTCGGGTTTAACGCTTTCAACTATTCCTCCTTCCAAAAGCGGTGATAGCATGCACTTGTGAACAACAAGCGGGGTTTCCCTACATGTGGCGTATGTTTGGCCTGGTTGAATAGTATCATTCACCTTTAGATTTATTTTGACCTGAAATGTTTTTTTGCAATCGAGAGCGCTAGCGTTGGAACCTACTTTGATGAATCTGCCGTTTTCTGCTTCCATTTCACGAAGAGGCCTTTGAATTCCGTCATATATATTTGAAATTATTCCGGGCCCTAGAATTGCACAAAGAGGGGTTTTGGTTGAATATATAGGCTCTTTTGGTTTAAGGCCAGTTGTGTTCTCATAAACTTGAATGGTTGTTTCATTTTCGTCTATCGAAATCACTTCACCAATCATTTTGTTTTTTCCAACGTACACCATCTCCATCATGGCAAAGTCTTTGGTGTTTCTAACTTTAACCACTGGCCCGTTTATAGAAAAAATTTCGTTAGTAGCCAATTTTTCTACCTCATTTCAGAAATGTTTAATGCAAGTTTGCAGTTTTGATAAAATTTTGCAAACTCTGCTTCAAACAAACCGTGTATGGTGTTGTCTATTAAAATATTTCTTTTGATTAGAACGATTTTGAATCCACCGATCTTGTTTTCAGGGTCGATTTTAACAGATTTGAAGTGCGCAATATTTAAGATTTTGTCTTTCAATTTTAAGTCTGTGTTTCTAATCTGAAGTTTTGCGTCGGTTAAATCAATTTTTTTGTTGTAATTATTCAGAC
>JAZUIR010000005.1:0-1538 GCA_045642305.1 Oscillospiraceae bacterium
CAATCATATTTTTAGTATAATCATTTTCTACAGAATTCAAATCAAGTTTGATATAGGAGCCTGAATCAGCTTTGCTCGAATCGATCACACAGCCTTGTGAAAACAAAAACCCAAATTTTTTAAGAAAACCATCAAAATTCGGCAAATCACCCTGCATAGCACTAGCACAAACTAAAAGCTTGCCCCCTCCGTTCAAATAAGACTCAAGCTTTGCAATCTCCTGCTCAGAAAAATCTTTGGATGGAGCTGCCACAACAACAAAATCATGCTGAGGTGAAATCTCACCAGAACTCAAATCAAGTTTTTCAAGCGAAACTCCAATATTATCAAAAAATCGAGAATTCAACATATAATCAAATTCGCTATGACCAGTAGTTGCAGCAGCCTTAATCAAATTCTTCTGCGACAACTTCTCAAGCATACCAATCAAACTCCGCTCTGCTCCAACACAAATCATATGTGGAACACCACTTGACTCATCACGCTTATCAGTACGGGAAACATCTTCAAAATTAACAGGATGAAACTCAATATTATCATTAGAATTAAAAATATAGCCCTTCAAATGATCAGCATCAGTTTCATCAACAGCCAAAATACGAACACAAGACGACCCATAACCGCAATCGCTCCCATTGGCATTCTCATTTAGTATGTCAACTTTAGAAAAATAATCTTTCTTCTCCTTCATCTGCGAAGGACCAACAACGCACTCAAGCTTAAAATTCGGACTAGCAGCAACAGCTTCCTGCAAAACCTCAGACCAAACAGCACCACCAAAACTATCAACACCAGCGAAATCATCACCAAACATAAAAAACTTAATTTTTCTATCATAGCCTCTTAGATAATCTTTAGTCTGCCTCGACAATGAATGTATTCTGCCGCTTGACATGTCGAGCTTGATGTTAAAATTCCGAGTTAAATATTTAAACGAAAAATTCAAAACAAACATCAAAACAAACGCAACTAAAGTGAACGCTACAAGAAACAAAAGTCTTCTAAATTTCGTTCCAATAAACATCATCTTCAACACAGCATTTTTATTATCTTTATTACTATCTTTCATAAACTTTTCACCTCACAAATAGCGCTTACTTTCTAAAAATTTCTTAGATAAAACCAAAAACAAACATGTCGTGATAACAAAATACCCAACAGACTGCAAACTAAAAATCCCTGTAAACAATTGATAAAACGCGCGATGAAAGAAAAAAATATATTCATATATCTTAAAAATAATTTTTCCTGATGTGCCACTTCTAAAAAGTAACACACGAGAACCCGTCTCTAAAACAAAATAACCCGTATAAGCAATCGAGCATATCACTCCATAACCTTCTCCCCAGCATGACATAAAAATGACAATCGATGAAAAAAGCGCAATCAAAAACGCCACAGATATAAAACCCAAAATCAATTCTGACACCACAAAACCAGAGTAACCAAATATTACAAAACAAATCGCTTTAATGACCATATAAACACTAAAAACAGAAAAAGCCTGACAAAAAAGCACCAAAAATTTTGATAAAACA
>JAZUIR010000006.1:0-13137 GCA_045642305.1 Oscillospiraceae bacterium
CGATTTGGTTGATCAAAAATATTATAAAAGAACTAAGGTTAGGCTAAAAAAAATTAATTCAAATGTTGTTAAGTCAAATTTTTTGCGGTTTAAATCAAGCGAAGGCTTTTTAATTCTTTGCGGAAGAAGCAATCAGCAAAATGATTATTTAACCACAAAAAAAGCTCAAAAAACTGATGTGTGGTTTCATGTTCAAGACTATGTCGGGTCGCATGTTATTGTTTTTTCTAGGGGGGAAGTTGTGCCAAAACAAACTATTGTTGAAGCGGCAATGGTTGCAGCGGTTCACAGCAGCGCAAGAGATTCGGTAAATGTTGCTGTTGATTATGCTCTAGTAAAATATGTTAAAAAACCAACTGGAAGTAAACCCGGCATGGTTATTTTTAGAAACAATAAAACAATTTGTGTTGATCCTGACAAGAATTTGGTTGATCGATTGAAATTTTAAGCTGTGATTTAATGATCGCAAAGGCATGTTTGCGGTTTGAAGGTTATATTGAATTTAGTGTATAATATCACGGTCGAAAATTTTTAATGAAAGTTGGAACAAAAAATATGGAAGAATTTGAAAAGAACTATTCCTCCGTTGAGTTTGAAGCTCAGATTTGGAAATTGTGGGACGAGAGCAGATGTTTTCATGCAAATATTGATAGAGCAAAAAAAAAATTCAGTGTAGTTTTGCCGCCACCTAACATAACAGGCAAGCTTCACATGGGGCATGCATTAAACATTGCTTTACAGGACATAATAGTGAGATTTAAGCGAATGCAGGGTTTTGAAACTTTGTGGTTGCCTGGAGCAGATCATGCGTCTATTGCAACAGAGGCGAAAATTGTTGAGAAATTAAAGGAACAGGGCACAACAAAAAATGAGTTAGGTCGTGAAAAGTTTTTAGACATGGCATGGAACTGGAAGAACAAGTTTGAGGCAACTATTTTTGAGCAAATAATGCGACTGGGTGCTTCCTGTGATTTTGAACGAAGGCGCTTTACAATGGACGAGGGTTGCGAGGAAGCGGTTTATGAATTTTTTTCTAGGCTTTTCAATGAAGGTTTAATATATCGTGGTGAGAGGGTTATTAATTGGTGTTTTAAGTGCAAAACTTCGATTTCCGACATTGAGGTTGAACATAAGCAGCAGGAGGGCAATTTTTGGTATCTTAAATATTTTTTTGCCGATTCTGCTGATTTGTTTGATGGCAAAAATTTTTTGAAGGTTGCAACAACCAGGCCTGAAACTATTTTTGGAGATGTTGCTGTTGCGGTTAACCCAAATGACAAGAGATATGTTGATTTGGTTGGCAAGCAGGTTGTTGTGCCGCTTATTGGGCGAAAAATTAGCATAATAGCCGATAAATATGTTGATATGGAATTTGGAACGGGTGCTGTTAAAATAACCCCTGCTCATGATTTTAACGATTTTGAAGTTGGGCAGCGGCATGGTTTAGAGTCGATTTGTGTGTTTGATCAAAACGGTAGGCTAAATGACAAAGCAGGTGAATTTGCTGGGCTTTCGATTGAGTCTGCTCGCGAAAAAGTTGTTTTAAATCTTGAGCAGCAGGGTTTTGTCGCAAATGTTGAACCCCATGTTCACAATGTTGGTTGTTGTTATCGTTGTGGTAGGGTTGTTGAGCCGATAATTTCTAAGCAGTGGTTTGTAAAGATGAAAGGTTTGGCCGGCCCGGCAATTGAGGCGGTTGAAAGCGGGGCTGTTGAATTTGTTCCGAAACATTTTGAAAAAACCTATTTAAATTGGTTGCGTTCGGTTAAGGATTGGTGTATTTCAAGGCAGTTGTGGTGGGGGCATCAAATTCCAGCGTGGCATTGTGAAGGTTGTGGTGAAGTTGTGGTAAGAAGGCAAAAGCCTGGTGTTTGTGAAAAATGTGGCAGTGAAAAATTTTTTCAAGACCCTGACACACTTGACACCTGGTTTTCATCGGCGCTTTGGCCGTTTGAAACGCTTGGTTGGCCGAACGAAGCCGCTGAAGATTATGGTTATTTTTACCCAACTGATGTTTTGGTTACTGGCTACGACATAATTTTTTTCTGGGTGGTTAGAATGGTTGTTGCTGGTTTGAAAAGCACTGGCAAGGTTCCATTCAGAAAGGTTTTAATTCACGGCATAGTTCGTGACAGCAGTGGAAGGAAAATGTCAAAATCGCTAGGCAATGGGATTGATCCGATTGAAATAATCGAAAAATTTGGAGCAGATGCGTTGCGTTTTGTTTTGGCGAGTAATTTAAATGCCGGGTCAGATATTCGTTGGAATGATGAGAAGTTGTTAGCGTCACGCAATTTTGCAAACAAGCTTTGGAATGCTAGTAGGTTTATTTTTTTAAACATGAAAAAATTTAATGTTTCGGTTGCAAATGAGCTTTTGCAAAGTTTAGAGCTTGAAGATTTGTGGATGATGTCTAAGCTTAACAGTTTGATTGAGCAGGTTTCGCAAAACATTGAATCGTTTGAGATTTCGATTGCTAGCCAGAAATTATATGATTTTGTTTGGGATGTGTTTTGTAGTTGGTTTGTTGAACTTGCAAAAATTAGGTTGGTTGAAGGAGGCCAGAAGGCTGAAAGCGCATTAATGATTTTGACCTATGTTCATGGCATAATTTTGAGGTTGTTGCATCCGTTCATGCCGTTCATAACCGAAAAAATTAATTTGCTAATGAATGATGCTGATGCGAAGTTGCTTGCTGTTTGCGATTGGCCAAAGCCGATTTGTTCTTCCGATTTGAGTTTTGATGATGGTTTAGAGTTTGAAAAAGTGGTTGATGCAATAAAAAAAATTCGTAATATAAGGGCTGAACTGAAATTTGAAAAAGGTAAAAAAACAAAAATAGTGGTTGAAACGAAGTTTGTGAAGTTGTTTGAAGGTTGTGCGAAGTTTTTTAAAAGTCTTGCAGGGGCTAGTGAGGTTGTTGTGGTGCAAAATTTTGATGGAGCAGATCTTAAGAATTTTGTTAAGTTGGCGACTGATGCTGCTCGAATTTTTGTTGATGTTTCAATAAATGTGCAAAATGAGCGTAATCGGCTTTTAAATGAGAAAAAAGCTTGTGAAAACGAGATAGAATTTCTGCAAAAAAAGCTTGCAAACAGGCAATTTGTTGAGAAGGCGCCAAAAAGCGTGGTTGAAAAGCAAAAACAGAATTTGCAGACAGTGATAAGTAGGCTGAAAAAATTAATTCAAAATTTGGACGAATTGAGCTAATCTATTATTAAAATAATTTTGTTTGGAGTGATTTTTTGAAAGATTCAAAGTTTGAAGAGAGCGGCGAAAGTTTTGATACACTTAATTGGCTTAAAAATCAGGAAAAGTTTCGAGTTGATCGCTATGATTTAACTGCGATTGAAGCCCTTTTGAATGAGTTTGGTTGGCCTGAAAAAGGTTTGCGTTTTGTTCATATAGCAGGAACAAATGGCAAGGGTTCGGTTGCAAAGTTTTGCAGCGCTTCGTTGACGGCATGGGGTAAAAAAACAGGGCTTTTTGTTTCGCCTCATGTTTTAGATTTTAGGGAACGAATTCAAATTAATGACGAGTTTATTTCGCAAGATGATTTGATAAATTTAATAGGTTTGATTCGGCCAATTGTTGAAAAATTAAAGTTTAAAGGCGTTTTTTGCAGTTGTTTTGATGTTATTTTTGCGATTGCATTAAAACATTTTAGTTTGAATAGATGTGAGTTTGTTGTTGTTGAAACTGGGATGGGGGGCCGACTTGATTCAACGAACATTATTCCGGCGTCAGAAGTTGCAATAATAACAAAAATCGGCCTTGATCATGTTAAGGAGTTGGGCAGTAGCCTAAAAAAAATTGCTTTCGAAAAAGCGGGCATAATAAAAAAAGGAAGTTGTTGTGTTTGTAGTGCGTTTGAGCCGAGTGAAGCTTTTGAGGTTATTGAAAGAACTTGTGAAATGCATAAGGTGCGTTTGATTGAGGCGTTTGATGTTCAAAATGTGGTGTGTGGTTTTAATTTCAATTCTTTTGATTGTTATGGCTATCATTTTGAAACCAAGCTTTGTGGGCCGTTTCAGATTGAAAATGCTGCAATTGCAATAACTGCTCTGTTTCAGATTGGAGTTTCGAAAGCAGCAGTGCAAAAAGGGTTTAAATCTGCATTTTGGCCTGTTCGATTTGAAAAGTTTAAGGGGTTTCCTGTTGTGATTTTAGATGGTGCTCACAATGAAGATGGGTTTTTGGCGTTGAGTCGAGCGCTGCGACTTTGTCAGTTTGAGCCAAAAGTTGGCGTAGTCAGCATGCTAAAAACTAAGGACTACTCCAAAGCCCTGAAACATGTTAAAGTTATGGGACTTAAAAAGATTATTCTGACTCAAATGAATGATGAAGAAGTTGTTGAGGTTGGAATGTTAAAACGAGCAGCTGATGAACATGGTTTGAATTCTGTTTGCGTTGTTGATTGGCATGAGGCATTGGATCTTGCGAAAAACGAAGCAACATTTGATGGAGCAGTTGTTGTGTTCGGTTCGCTATATTTTGCGGCTCAGGTTCGCAAGGTTTTGGTTGATGGCAATTAATTCAATTTATTTTAGTTTAACCTTCAAAATTTGCAGAATTTTTTTCTCGCGTCGTGACACCTGAACCTGGGTCATGTTAAGTTTTTTTGCAGTTTCTATTTGGGTGTTACCTGAAAAATATCTCATGAAAATCAGAGTTCTGTCTTTAGATTCAAGGCTTAGCAAGGCGTCTTTAATGGCGATTTTGTCGGAGAGTTTTAGTTCTGGTTCTTTGTTTCTTATTTCGATTTGTGAGCCGTTTGAGTCGTCGTTTGAGTTGTCTGTCAGCGACATAGCAGGGTTTAGAGCGCAAATTGCTTGGGTGACTTGTTCCATGTCTATTTTTAGTGTTGCGGCTATTTTGCTAATGGATGGTTCTTTTCCTGTTTGCAAAATTAATTGTTCGCGGGTTTTTTTAATTTTTATGGCAAGTTCTTTAATGCTTCTTGAAACTTTAACAATTCCACCATCGCGAAACAGTCGTTTTATTTCGCCTAAAATAACTGGAACTGCATAGGTCGAAAATTTCACTCCTTTGGTTTTATCAAAAGCGTTGAACGCTTTAACTATTCCCATGCAGCCTGCAGAAAACAGGTCATCATATTCTATGCCTTTATTTGCAAATCGCCTAACGCAGGCTCGGACCAGTCCAAGGTTGTTTTTAATGAAATCGTCGCGAATGCTTTTGCTTGCTTTCATAGCCTTTGTTTCAAAGTTTTTGTTAACACAACGGTTGTTCCTTTGCCCTTTGTTGATTTAACGCTAAGCTTGTCCATGAAGTTTTGCATAACGGTGAATCCAAGGCCGCTACGCTCACCAGTTTTACATGTTGTGAACATTGGCTCTATTGCCTGTTCGATGTTTTCTATTCCACAGCCCTTGTCGCGAATTTTAATATATATTTTATTATGTTCTAGAATTTTAGCGTGAATGAATATGTAGCCTATTGTGTTGGAATAACCGTGAACTATGCAGTTAGTGACGGCTTCGGAAACTGCTGTTTTTATGTCGGTTATTTCGTCTAGGGTGGGGTCGAGTTGAGCAAAGAATGCAGAAATTGCAATTCGCGCAAAACTTTCGTTTGATGATTTACTTGGTAGCTGCAGTTTCATTTCATTTCTCACCAACATACTCACTCCTATTGTAAGGTTTTATTTTTTCTATCATGGCTAGGCGATCGAAGCCAGCCAGGTTCATAACTCTTCTAATTTGTGGGGAAGGGTTAATTATTTTGAGGTTTCCGCCAATATATTTCATGAGTTTGTAGCGGCCCATAACAAGCCCTATTCCAGATGAATCCATAAAGCTTATGTTCGTGAAATCAAGAACCAGAAGCGATGGTTGAGCGCTTTCGATTCTTATGTCGATGGTGGTTTTGATTTTTGCGGTGTTGTGATGGTCGATTTCACCGTTCAAGTAAGCAATCATTGTTTTGTCGTGAACTTCGATTTTCACATTTAAATTGCTCATGTTTTAAGCAAACCTCCTAGTTTTTATAAAAACAGATTTAATTTTTAGCTTGCCGAAAGCTTTTAATAAATTTTAAATCGTAGTTTTTAAAAATTATGTCGATAGGTTGAATGCGGTTTAAAAAAATTATTTTATATGATATAATCAGCCGTGTGTGATAATTTTTGTTTTGAGGATTAGGTTTATGATCATGATTTTGAGTGTGAAGTTTAGAAGCAGTTTTAAAATTTTCAACTATGGGCTAAATAAATTAAACCAAAAAAAAATTCGTGTAGGCAGTTGTGTTATTTGTAAAACGCAAAATGGTTTGGAATATGGCAGGGTTTGTGGCGTTAAATTAAAATCAAACATAGAATATGATGAGCAAGAATTTGATGAAGGTTTTGTTCGTTTGGCAACCGATGTTGATAGATGTAAACATATTGAAAATATGCAGTTTGAAAATCATGCAATTTTAGTTGGTCGGCAGTGTGTAAAAAGTCATAAGTTAGCTATGAAGCTTGTTTTGGTGGTGAGCTCGTTTGATAGATCAAAGCTTATCTTTTTTTTCACTTCAAATGGCAGGGTTGATTTTCGAAAGCTTGTGCGTCATATGGCTTCAATTTTTAGGACTAGAGTTGAGCTTCGTCAAATCGGGATTCGTGATGAAGCTAAAATTTTAAGCGGAATTGGAATGTGCGGCCGAGTTTTTTGCTGTTCGAGCTATTTGAACGAGTTTAACCATGTTTCGATTAAAATGGCAAAAATTCAGAATTTGTCGCTAAATCCGCGTAAGATATCGGGTTGTTGCGGCAGGTTGATGTGCTGTTTGCAGCACGAAAACGCTGCTTATGTGGAACTTAGTGAAAAGAGTCCTGATGTTGGTGATAGGGTTTTAACTCCTGTTGGAGAAGGTGTTGTTGTCAGTAAAAATTTGCTGTTTGGAGAGTTTAAAGTGAATTTGAATGAGCTTTCAAATTCTGTCATTAAAATTTTCAGCTTAAATCAACTTAAAAAAATGCCAAAACTTTCTAAATCAGCAAAATCAATCAAGTCATCCAAATCTGTTCAATCATCAAAAAAGGCGAAAAAAATTATGACAGATTATTGTGAATAATTTAGTTTTTAAGTAGTTTGACATATTCACAGCAATTTCTTGTGAAAATTTTTGCTAAATTATTAATTCATTTAAATTTTGTGTTACTGGTTTTGACAAAATTAATTCGGGTTTTAGCGTGCCTGTTGGTTACATATGGTTTATTTAAATGGTTAACTGTGTTAGGGTAATCTAAAATTGAAAGGTCTATTTTGGTTTTGAATGATTTTGTTTAGTTTCCCACAATTTTTGGAGGTGTTTTCTGCGTTGAATAAACGAAAAATAGCGGTTTTGTTTGGTGGAGTTTCAACCGAGCATGAGGTTTCGCTTGTTTCTGCAACTTACATTTTAAAAAATTTGCAGCGTGATTTTTACGAAGTTGTTCCAATAGGAATTTCAAAAGAGGGAAGCTGGTTTTTTTATTCTGGGCCGATCGAAAAGATAGAAACTGGTGAGTGGGCAGTCGATGAAAAAAATTGTAAGCCTGTTATTTTCAGTCATAATCCTAATTTTACGGGGTTTTTGCGGCTGGAAACTGGTTCGCAATGTTTTCTTATGAAGGTTGATTGTGTGTTTTTTGTGTTGCATGGCAGAAACGGGGAAGATGGCAGGTTGCAAGGTTTTTTTGAGGCAGCTGGCGTGCCTTTTGTTGGTTGTGGAACAATTAGCAGTGCAAATTGTATGGATAAGCAAATAACTCACATAATTTTAGAACATGCTGGAATAAGAATGACAAAATTTGAAACTGTATTCAAAAAAGATTTACTGAATTTGGGTAGATTTTGTAAAAAAGTTGAAAAAAGTTTAAGATTTCCTATTTTTGTTAAGCCAGCAAATTCTGGGTCTTCGGTTGGAATTTCAAAATGTAAAAAAATAAATGAGTTGGAAGATGCCATTTTAAAAGCGTTTCAGTTTGACAGCAAGGTTATTTGTGAGCAGGCAATTGAAGGTTGTCGTGAGGTTGAATGCGCCATTTTGGGCAATGAAAACCCTGAGGCTTCGGTTATTGGTGAAATAAAATCTAAGAATGATTTTTATGATTATGATTCAAAATATAAGTTGGATTCACAGCTGTTTATTCCTGCGCAGATTGATAAAGAAACGGCTCAAAAGGTTCAGCAGATTGCAATTAAGGCGTTTGAAACTATGGAATGCAACGGGCTTGCCAGGGTAGATTTTTTAATTGGTGAAAACAATGAGATTTTTTTGAATGAAATAAACACGATGCCTGGATTCACCCAAATTAGCATGTATCCTATGTTGTGGAAAAATTCTGGGCTTGATGGCAAGGTTTTGATTAAAAGGCTTGTAGATTTGGCGATTGAGAGATTTAAAAAATAGAGTTTTGAAATGTGGTGGTCAGAAATGGAGTTTTGTAATTTTAAAAAAGAGGTTGTTAGTAGTTTAAAAGCTGTTTTGGAGAACGCAATAGAAAAATCAAATTTTCCTCCGGAACAAAAGAACAAATTAAAATGTAGTTTTGTTGTTGAGGAGCCAAATCAAGCTTGTCATGGTGATTTTTCGACTAATTTGGCCATGGTCGGAGCTAAGATTTTGAAGATGGCTCCGTTGTCGGTTGCAAAGCAAATTGAACCTTTAATTGATTTGGATAGCACTGATTTTGAGCGTTTTGAAGTTCTTAATCCAGGTTATGTTAACTTTTTTTTGAAGAATCGTTGGTTTGAAAATGTTTTAAAAAAAATTTGCAGAATGGGCGATGATTTTGGAAAAAGCAACCTAAAAAGGGGTAAACGAGCAATTGTTGAGTTTGTTTCGGCTAATCCGACAGGGCCCATGCATATTGGCAATGCTCGTGGAGGAGTAATTGGTGATTGTGTTGCAGAGCTTCTTTCGTGGGTTGGGTTTGATGTGTGGCGAGAGTTTTATTTGAATGATGCTGGCAACCAAATAGAAAAGTTTAAGCGTAGTTTGTCGCTTCGTTATTTAAATCTGTTTTCGAACGATGAAAATAATTTTCAGATGCCTGAAGATTTATATCAAGGTGATGATATAATCGAATTAGCTCAGAAATTTTCTCGAGTTTATGGTAACAAATATGTTAATTGTTCTGAAAGCGAGAGGCAAAAGGCGCTTGTTGAGTTCGCTCTTCCAAAAAACGTTGAGGCATTAAAAACCGATTTGAAAAAATATAGGATAATTTATGATAAATGGTTTCGTGAAAGTGAGCTTCATGAAAATGGAAAGGTTGTTGAAGTTGTTGAAAGGCTGAAAAAAGCCGGCAAAACCTTTGAAAAAGATGGGGCGGTTTGGTTTGCGTTCAGCAAGCTTGGCGGTGATAAAGATGAGGTTTTGATTCGAGAAAACGGCATTCCAACCTATTTTGCAGCTGACATAGCCTATCATTTTAATAAGTTGGCAACTCGAAAATTTGATTTGGCAATCGATGTGTGGGGCGCCGATCATCATGGTCATGTTGCGAGGCTTTTGGGAGCTTTGAGTGCGCTTGGGGTTGATGCGAATGCTCTAAGAGTGGTTTTGATGCAACTGGTTCGGTTAATTCGTGATGGAGCTGCGATAAAACAGAGCAAGCGTTCGGGCAAAGCAATAACTTTGGCAACGCTTTTGAATGAGGTTTCGGTTGATGCGGCGAGGTTTTTTTTCAATTTGAGGGAAGCAAACTCTCATTTTGATTTCGACCTTGATTTGGCGGTTAGCGAGTCGAGCAGCAACCCGGTTTACTATGTTCAATATGCCTATGCTAGAATATGTCAAATTTTGAATAAGCTCGAAGATGTTGATAGTATTGTTTCAGGGGAATTTGATTTGGCCTATGAGTTTTCGGATTTGGAAAAAAGCTTGGTGAAAACTTTAGCAGATTTTTCAAATGAGGTTGAGTTAGCGGCATTAGAGTTAAATTGTTCATTAATTTCCAAGTTTGCAATAGAGGTTGCAACAAAGTTTCATAAGTTTTACACTTGTTTTAGAGTTGCTGACCAAACAGGCTCAAGCTTGAAAGCCAGGGTGTTAATCTGTGTTGCGGTTAAGGTGGTTTTAAAAAATATATTTTCTATTTTGAAGATTAGTTTAAAAGAAAAGCTGTGAAGTTAAGTTGTGTGCTGTTTTGTTATTTTAATATTTAATATTTAATATATTTTTTGTTTCAGATGAAAAAGTTTGTTTTGTGAGGCGATTTTTTAAGGGGTGGACGAGCTTAATCGATTTGTTGCCGATTATTGCAATAAACATTTTTTGCGATTGCATGTTCCGGGTCATCAGGGCAGGTGCGGTTTTTTAAATCGCAGGTTAGCTGCTTTATATGACATAACTGAAATTGAAGGCGCTGATTGGTTGCTAAAAAGTAGCGGCATAATCAAAACTTTAGAGCAGCGGCTTTCGAGTTTGTTTAATCAAGAATCAATTATTTCAACCTGTGGGTCAACCTTGTGTGTGCAAACTATGGTTGCTTTGTGCAAAAATCGAGTTTTTGTTGCATTCAGGAAAAGTGCTCATCTGTCGTTTTTTAATGTGTGTGCTGTTTTAAATGTTAGGGTGGAATGGGTCGGTGGGCCCGATTTTGGTAATGATGAGTTAAATGAAGTTGATTTGGTTGAACTAGAACAAATCTTAAAAAAATATGAGTATGGTAGTTGTGCAGTTTATGTTACCTCGCCGAACTATTATGGGGTTTTTGCGCCTGTTTCTGACGTTGCAAATATATGCAAAAAATTTGGGGCTTTATTGTTGGTTGATTGCGCACATGGAGCTCATCTTAATTTTGTGGATGATTCTAAAAATAGTCCGGCTATGTTGGGGGCGCATATGTGTTGCTATAGTTTACATAAAACCTTGCCTGCTCTTACTGGATCGGCAATTTTAAGTTTTGATTCTGCTGTTTTTAGCGTGTTTGAGGTTAAGCAGAAAATGGCTTTGTTTTCAACAACTAGCCCGTCGTATTTAATAATGCAATCAATTGAATTTTGTGCGCGTTGGTTAAAAAAAAATGGAATTAGGTGTTTTGAAAAATTAAAAAATAAAAAACGGAGTTTTGTTGATGTGGTTAAATTTCCGTTTTTGAAATTTAATGATGTGAGCAAACTTGTTGCCGATTGCAGACAAATTAATCTGAGCGGTTTTGAGGTTGCAAGAATTTTGCGCGCTAGTGGAATAGAACCGGAATTTGCTAATGAAAACTTTGTTGTTTTGGTTATTTCGCCGTTTTTGAGTTGTTTTGACTGGCAGCGACTTAGGCGTTGTTTTGAAAAAATAAAATTTAGTCATGTTAAATGTGAACGTCCTATGTTTAGTGCGCCTAAAAATAAATTGGGTGTTAGAACAATTTCGTTATCGGAAGCCGTTTTTTCTGAACTTGAAACAGAAGTTTTGGGTTTAGGTGAAGTCGTCGTCGGAAGGGTCAGCGCAGTTTCAATAGAGGGCAGTGTTTGTGGCACATTAATGGTTGCAATTGGCGAACCATTGAGTTTTGAAGTTGTTTCTGCTTTGAAAACGCAAGGATATGGTTCAATCGAAGTTTTTAAATAAACTTTGTTAATATTAAAAAATAAAAAATGAAAAGGCGATGAATATGGATTTTAAGGCAAAAGAACCTTTGCTATGGGACCAATATTTTATGGGGATTGCAATTTTGAGTGCCATGAGGAGCAAAGACCCAGTAACTAAAGTTGGCGCATGCATTGTTGGCAATAATAATCATGTGTTGGCTTTGGGTTATAATGGCATGCCGCGTGGTTGCGATGATAGTAAAATGCCATGGGGCAAGGTTGCTGATGATGTTTTAGATACTAAATATCCGTATGTGTGTCATGCTGAACTTAATGCTATTTTAAACAGCGGGGGTCGGGTTTTAAATAATTCTAGACTATATGTTACATTGTTTCCTTGTTGTGAGTGTGCCAAGGCTATAATACAAGTGGGCATAAAACATGTTATATATTACAAAATAAAAAATAAATTTGAAACTAGCGTGGTTGCCGCAAAAAAAATGTTTAAAATGACTGGTGTGTCATTTGAAAAATATGGCAAAAAAAATGTCAATATTGAAGTAGAGTTATAGGTTTTTGGTAGCTAATATTTTTAGAAGAATTGGTAATAATATTAATGGATTTCGGATTTTTAAAAATAAAAAAATATATATGTGGAAGGCGGTTGGTGGAATTATGAATTCAGTTTTGAAGGTTGCTTTTTTGTTCATAGTTTTTTTTGGTTTGGCTTTTGCAGTGTTTTTGAAGCATAAAAGCCCAAAGAGGAGGCGAAAACGTAAAATTAGCAATGCAATGAAGTTAATAAACAATGCTGTGAGGGAAATGGCTAAAATGGCAAAGGCGAAAGCATGCTAAAATTTTTATAGAAAACAGGGTTGCTTAATTGTTGGCTCTGTTTTTGTTTTTAAATTGTTGTTAAGATGTTGAGTTTTGATTATTTTCAACACCGGGTTTAGGTTTTTCAGGTGTTGTTTGATTGGTTGTAGGCTTTGAGTTTGGCAACGTTGTTGAATTGGAATTATCTGGCTTTTCGGGCATTGTTGTTGAAGCGGTAGATGATGTTGGCGTGTTAGCTGGTTTAGGTTTGTCGGTTTGCGGTGGTGGCGGTGTTGTTGTTAATGGTTGAGTTGAAGGTTTTGATGAAGTGGTTGTTTGTGAAGGCTGGTTTGATTGTGGTGAAGCAGTGGTGGAGTTAGGTGCTAATGAAGAATTTGATGTGGATGGCGAAGCAGGTTCGATTTTTTTGGCAGGTTGGGAATTTGTTTTTTCATCGTTTGTTTGAGTGCTATTTGGTTTTTGAGTTGTTTCTGATGAGGGGGGAGTTTTGTTTGTTGATGGGGCAGTAGTAGCGGTTTGCGGAGTTGGTGGTTGAACTGTGTCTGGCGAGGAGTTTGGAATAGGTATAGCATCAGCATTTAGAGCTGGTGGATTAGCTTTCTTTTTGTTGTCGGAATCATATTTTTTGTGGTGGGTGTAGAATGTGCGCCGGCTTATTTCGGCACCGTTTTGTTTAACTATTTGCGTTGCAAATCCGCTCACTGCTGTTGGAGTTTCTGAGGTTGTTGTTGAAGTTACAGTAACGTCATAGGTTTCGGAAGGGATTTTTTTACCGCGTATT
>JAZUIR010000007.1:0-3167 GCA_045642305.1 Oscillospiraceae bacterium
TCTGCCTATTCAAGTTCGATTCTTCAACAACATCACCATCAACAATCGTCAAATGACCAACACCACTTCGAACCAATGCCTCAAGAGCAAACCCACCAACTCCACCTATTCCAAACACCAAAACTCTGCTTTCACTCAACCTTAAAAGCCCTTCTCTTCCGATTAAAAGCTCTAATCGTTCAAAATTTTTCATAAATAAACCCTCACCAAAATATCCATTAAGTATAACTATATAAAATTTCAACAATTTACGATTAAACCTAATCAAATCCGCAAACAAAACCACCTCCAACAACCTCCAAACCATCATAGAAAACAACAGCCTGCCCTTTTGATGGCGCAATTTGCTCTAATTCAAACTCAACCTGCGCTGTTTCGTCAGAAAAAAATCTCACCTTTGCCTTATATTGAACCGGTGAATAACGCGTTTTGACCTCAACCTCAATTTTTGAATCTATTTCCCTACCCGAAATTATGTTTACACCATTCAACCAAATTCTTTTAACATTCAAACCTTGTCTGTCGCTAAGAACCACTTCATTAGCCAAACAATTTATTCGCTTCACATACATGGGCTGCTTAAGTGATAGACCAAGGCCTTTACGTTGCCCAACAGTGTAGTTTATTATGCCACTATGTTGACCCAAAACATTGCCATATTCATCAACAAAATTTCCATGGCTATAATTCCTATTTGTTGTTTTTTTTATAAAATCAACATAATGTATGTTTTTTATGAAACAAACATCCTGACTTTCAGAATTTTCAGCACTTTTTATTCCTTCATATTTTGCTTGCTGCTTAATATCCGATTTTTTTAAATCCCCCAACGGGAACATCAACCTAGAAAGCTGCTTTTGATTTAGCAAGAACAAAAAATAGGTTTGATCTTTCATTTCATCTGCCGCTTTTTTTAAAACATAGCAGCCTCGACGATTGCTATATTCTATTTTTGCATAATGCCCCGTCGCCAAATAATCAAAACCATGCTCTATTGCATAATCCAAAAGCCTACCAAATTTAAAGCTAGCGTTACACCAAACACACGGATTTGGCGTCAAGCCTAATTCATAAAATTTTACAAAACGTGAAATAATTTGATTTTTAAACTCATCGGAATAGTCTAAAACCACATAATCACCATAACAGTCGCAAACCTTCATGACCTGCTCAGCAAGTTTAACATTATCTTTGTCAAACTCGTCGCTCAAAATCATTGTCGCGCCAGAAACACAAAACCCTCGCTTGCTCAAAATCGAAACCACAAAGCTAGAATCAACGCCACCGCTCATTGCAACCAAAACCCGCTTCATAACAAACTCCACCTTTTAAAAAACAAATGCCTGAAAATTAACGCTGAAATCACAACCACAGCCACATTATAACAAAAATTGCGCAAAGCCAAAACTTCACGCAACCATTTCATTTTTCTGCAAAACCTAAATCTTCTAACTAACTATTAATATTTAACATATTCTAGCGGATCCAAAAACTCACCATCTTTCATTATTTCAAAATGCAAATGACAAGGCAGTGCTCCTTCAAATACGTTGCCATGATCACCTTCATCACTATCATCAAATTCTAAATCTTCATATAACGAATCACGTTTAGCGGCAACTGTTCCTATAATTTCGCCTCTTTTAACCTGTGAATCTATCTTAACGTTAACTTTCTTATTCAAACCCCTATAAATCGAAATCACCCCATCATCATGCTCAATCTCAACGCATGTTCCCCATATGCCGGCGTCATTTACAACATTAGTGACCTTTCCTTCGCCAACAGCCTTAACCGAAGACTGAGGCAAAGTTTCAATATCCACTCCATTATGAGTTCTATATTCATGCAAAGTTTCCGAAAAAACTAATTCCTTTCCAGAAAATTTCTGTAAAAGGGTTCCTTCAACCGGGTTAATAAACTTAACAACCCCTTTTGGCTTAGAAACCAAAGGCTTCTTCTCTGCACTATCTCCAACTTTCTTTGTCTCGGCCTTAACTGTTTCCGACTTAACCTCTAGCTTGTCGTTTTCAACCTTTGCAGTATCACTCCGCTCTAGATACTCTTCAACAATTCTTCCAGTGTTAATTCCGCTATTATCTTTTTTAATATTGCGAACCGGTTTTTGAGTTTGCGATATTTGAGAACCAAACTTAGTAACAGAATCATCTGAATCAAAACTTCGTTTAAACGACACAACAACAATTAAAATGGTTGATATCACCACAAAAGCAACCGAAATATATAGACTTTTTTTTGACATCTTTAACTTATTGGATTTATAGTTTTTCATTCAATCGAACCCTCCCGTGCGCCGGAATGCGCCTTAAATTTTGTTAATTTTGTTGATTTTGTTCTATATATTGCTAGTGTGGAGCAAAAAATTAAAAATTATTCAAAAATTTTACAATAAATAAAATAAACAAAATTCCAATTTGACAAAATTTTCCAAAAAACTGCTAAATCAAATCGAAAAATATGTTAAAATCAAACAAGATTAAACAAAAACAATGGAGTTGATCAAAATGCTTGACAAAATAGCGCTAGCTTTTGCGATAGCAGGTTGTTTATATTTAGGAATTGCTGGAATTTTCAACCTAGAACTCTTTCACTTCGAACTAAACAATTTGTTTTGTTTGCTAACACGTTTCATATACGCAATAATTGGAGTTTGCGGTTTCTGGTGCATTTCATTCTATTTCAAGTTCAATAAAAAACGCAGAATAGAATTAAATTAAATATTTTCTATTTTTTAAAAATATAGGTTGCATTTTTCACAATTCATATGTATAATATGTAATCACAGCATGGATTTTCCTGAAAAATGTTTCGTCTGTGAGTGTCTCATAATATGCCGCGGAGTAGAGCAGTCCGGTAGCTCATCGGGCTCATAACCCGAAGGTCGTTGGTTCAAATCCAACCTCCGCAACCAAAAATAATCAACTTTTTAAAATGCGAGTCGGACAGTTTTTTGGAAAATTCGGATCATCATTTTTTAATGTAGTGGTCATTAAAATTAATATGGCAATCTGTTGCTAGAAAACGTTTAGCATATTTACGATAAAAACAACAGACAATTACAGCAAAACCTTTCTTTTGCAGCCTAGTTATTAATTAATTCGGCTAAAATTCGTTTTCCATCTACAAGCAAATACGGCGCGTTCTAT
>JAZUIR010000008.1:0-2028 GCA_045642305.1 Oscillospiraceae bacterium
GTTTTTAAAAATATGGTTGGGTTTTTTAGAATGTTTAATTATAGTGGTTTCAAAAATTCAGTTAATTCGTATTTTTAACATTAATCAATAGTTAGGAAAATAAATTTGAGCAAAAATTTAAATATTTATTGTAAAAATAAATCAAACATGATATATTCAACTAAAGGTTTGCAAAAAATATTAGCCATCTGGGTGTAGCGCAGCTTGGTAGCGCGCCATCTTGGGGAGGTGGAGGTCGCGAGTTCAAATCTCGTCACTCAGACCAGCGTAATTAAACAGGAGATTTAATCAAAATGAAGAAGATAATTGTAAATTTAAAGCGAATGTGAATGGTTTAATCAAATTAATCTAAAAATAGAGCTATGATAAATTTTAAAAAAGAAGGTTTTTTAAACATAATGAGTAAAAAAAATTTTTATATAACTGCAGCTTTAGCCTATGCAACTAAAAAACCTCACATAGGCAACACCTATGAAATAGTTTTAACAGATGCTATTTCTCGTTTCAAAAAAATGCAAGATTCTAATGTTTGTTTTTGCACTGGAGCAGATGAACATGGTCAAAAAATAGAACAACTGGCTAAAAGTAGAGGATTAGAGCCTCAAGAACATGTTGATATAGTTTCGGAAGAAATGAAAAATGTTTGGAAAACAATGAATTGTTCCTATGATATTTTTATAAGAACAACAAACGAACATCATGTTGAAGTGGTTAAACGAATATTTAATAAGCTTTATCAGCAAGGTGACATATACAAAGGAAGCTATGAAGGGTTTTATTGCGTTCCGTGTGAGTCATTCGTGACAGAAAGCCAACTTGTTGAAAAAAATTGTTGTCCTGATTGTGGTCGACCAATAACAAAAACTAAAGAAGATGCTTATTTTTTTAGTGTCGCAAAATATAAAGATCGACTTTTAAATCATATTGAAAATAATCCAGATTTTATTAATCCATCGTTTTATAAAGATGAACTCATAAATAATTTTTTCAAAACAGAACTTAAAGATTTTTGTGTTTCACGAAGTTCGTTCAAGTGGGGTGTTTCGGTGGATTTTGACCCAAAAAATGTGGTTTATGTTTGGTTGGATGCGTTGACCACCTATATTACAGCAATCGGTTTTGATGTTGGCGACAAAATTGATAAGACCAAATTTGAAAAATTTTGGCCAGCAGATGCTCAGGTTATTGGAAAGGATATTTTGCGTTTTCATGCAACAATTTGGCCGATGATTTTGATGGCACTTGATGTTCCGTTACCAAAACAGATTTTGGTACATCAATGGTTGTTATGTGATAATCAAAAAATGAGTAAAACAACCGGAAATGTTATGTATGCTGACGATTTAGTTAATTTGTTTTCAACCGATGCAGCTCGGTTTTATTTGTTAAGTTCAATGACTTCTTCCCATGATGGAACTATTTCTTATGGTGGCATGATTGACACACATAATTTGGATTTAGCAAACACGATTGGCAATTTGGTTAAACGTAGTTGCGACATGGCCTGCCAATATTTTAACGGAAACATAGAATTTGTTGAAAATGAAACTGAAATAGATGAAAATCTTAAGGAAACTTGTGAAAATTTATTTTCAGAATATTTTGATTTTATGGAAAATTTCAAGGTTTTTGAAGCCATTGGAACAATAATGAAACTTGCGAGATTTTGCAACAAATTCATTGATGAAAAAGCTCCGTGGACGATTTCAAAAGACGAACAACTAAAACCAAAACTAAATTCTATCATGTTTAACTCGATTGAAGCAATAAGATTTTTAGCTATAATGCTTGAGCCCATAATGCCGCAAACAAGCGAAAAAATTTTAAAGCAGATTGGTGTTGTAGTCGAAAAAAAGCATAAATTAGATTCAGTGAAAACATTTGGAACGGGTTTTAAGCAAACAAAAATTGAAAAACCTTTGATTTTGTTTAATAGAATAAATAAAGAAAAAAAATTGCAGGAAATAAAAATTTATCTGGGAAATAATTTATAAAGATGATTAAGAGTTGAAGAATAAATTCATGGCA
>JAZUIR010000009.1:0-4753 GCA_045642305.1 Oscillospiraceae bacterium
GGTGGGGGAAGTTGGATTCGAACCAACGAAGCTAAAAGCAACAGGTTTACAGCCTGCCCCCTTTGTCCGCTCGGGAATTCCCCCAAATTGATAATAACCAGAAACGAAACAATGGAGCTGGTGAACGGACTTGAACCCCTGACCTGCTGATTACAAATCAGCTGCTCTACCAACTGAGCTACACCAGCAACTCACTCCACAAGGTTATTATGCCACAATGTTTCTGTTTTTGTCAACTATTTTTTCATTTTTTATTTTTATTATATTTTAATTTTTTAAACTGTTTTTATGGTTGCTCCAATCTTTTTTAAATCATTCAATAGCTTTGTTGTTGCGTTTTCTATTTCTTTTCCACTCAGGGTTCGAGTATTGTTTTGAATTGAAATTTTGAATGAAATGCTCTTGTTGTTTTCACCAAGGCTTTTGTCGTGCCAGATATCTACGAATTCGCAGCTTTTGAAAATATTGTTTAGGCTGTTTTTGATTGTTTGCTCGATTTTGTTGCAAGAAAGTTTTTCATCGCAAATCAATGTTAAATCGAACTGACTCTCAGGGAATTTTGAGATAGGCTTGAAAATTATCTCTTCGCTAACTAGCTGCAGTATCATATCTAAATTGAGCACGGCAACAAAAACTTTTCTGCAGAGCTTAAAGGTTGAGCAAATTTTTGGGTGAATTTGGCCGAAAAAGCCAAGATTCTTGTTTTTGTGAAGAATATTGCAGGCGGCAAAATCATGAAATGGCATCTGCTTAATTTCATTGAAGTTTAAATTTTTAATTTTTAACTGATGCATTAAGGTTTCAACAATGCCCTTAATTGTGAAGAAGTCGCTTTTTGGATCGCAAATGCCGATAGTTATCTTCTTCAATTCTTTTGGATTCTTATTTTCGTCAAATTCATAGGTTTTACCTATTTCAAAAACCCAAGTTTTCGATTGTTTATTTTTAAAATTCAGCGCTAACCCTTTAATTATAGCAGGAATTGTTGAAGTTTTCAAAAACCTGGTTTCTTCGCCAAAAGGGTTTTTTATTTCGATAATTTTTTTTTGCTCGTTTGCAATGTTTAGCTCTAATTTTTCCATTTCCTGCAAATTTGTGAATGAGTAGGTTAAAATTTCGCTGCAGCCGGTCGAGATTAAAATTTGCCTAATTTGTTGTTCGAACTGCCAAGCTTTGTTTATTTCAAAGCAATTTTTCGATTGTTGAGGTTTTGACTTTATCTTGTTGTAGCCATAAATTCTTGCGATTTCTTCGGCAATATCGGCATCGTTTTCCAAATCTACTCGGTGAGGAGGAATTAAAATTTGTTTGTTTGTTGTTTTAAGTTCAAGCGAATTTAAAATTCTAATCATTTCAACTTCCGACAGTTTAAAACCTATCAAATTGTTTATTTTTTCTGATTTTAGTTTAATTGTTTTTTCGGTTTCATTAAAATTTTTTATGTCGGTTGTTTGAGATGTTATGGTTCCGGCGCCTAGGCTTTCTATTAGTTCACACGCCCTGTTCATTGTGAGTTCGCAGCAGTTTGGATTTAAATTTTTTTCAAATCGCAATGAAGATTCTGTTCTTGCTGAAATTCTTTGTGAAGTTTTTCGAACGCTGGCTCCGTCAAAGCAGGCAACCTCTAAAATTATTGTTTTGGTGGTTTGATCAACCATGCTGTTTTTTCCACCTATTACTCCAGCTATGGTTAAGGCTTTTTTTGCGTCACAAACTACAATGTCGTCTTCGTCTAGTTTTACAGTTGTGTTTGCAAGTGTGTCAAAGGTTTCATTTTGCTGCGCATTTTGTATAATAATTTTTTCGCATTCGATTTTTTTTGCATCAAACGCGTGCATGGGAACTCCAAGTTCGAGCATAACATAGTTAGTTACGTCGACAATGTTGTTTATTGATTGGACGCCGCATGAATTTAGTCGTTTTGAAAGCCATGAAGGCGACGGGCCAATTTTTACATTTTCCACCTTTTTTGCCATATATCGAAAACATTTTTTAGTTTTCACTTCAACATTTGGGCCGGGTGCTTTGTTTTCGCAATAGTTTTTTGGAGGCTTAAATTTCAGCGGCAGGCTAAATGTTGCACAAATTTCGCGAGCAAGTCCAACAGCACAAAGGCAATCTGGGCGGTTAGATGTTATTTCAAAATCGAAAATTGTTTCATTCAAATCAAACGCATCGCAAAAATTTTGTCCAATTTCGCAGTCTTCTTTAATTAAAAAAATACCATCTTCCATAGCATAGGGAACATCGGTTTTGGAAAGCCCTACTTCAGATATTGAGCACATCATTCCATCGGAAATTTCGCCTCGTAGCTTAGATTTTTTGATTTTTATGCCATTTGCAGTCAAGCCTCCATCTAAGCAAACTGGAATTAGTGCTCCAACTTCTATGTTGTTAGCCCGAGTCACTATTTGCAAGGTTTTGGTTTTTATGTCGACTTGGCAAACGAATAAGCTGTTGGCGTTTTTGTGCTTTTCTATTGAAATTATTTTTCCGATTACTATGTTTTTTATTGAGTCAGCGGTGTTTTTAAAACTTTCAACTTTCGTTCCGGTCATTGTTAGTCGATTGGCTAAATCGGCGTTTGAAACATTTTCCATGTTAACATAGTCATTTAACCATTCGGTTGAAATTTTCATTTTTTGTTCCTTCTTATTTTTCTAATTTAAATTTAACAGGTTTAATTTTTGCGCTAAACTTAAAACTGGTTTAAAAAATTCATGTCATTTTCATAGAAAAGGCGCAAATCGTTTATTTTGTAGCGCACCATGGTTATTCGTTCGATTCCAAAGCCAAAAGCGAAGCCAGAGAATTTTTCTGGATCTATGTCACATCTTCTTAAAACGGCTTCGTGAACCATGCCGCAACCTAGAATTTCTATGAACCCTTCGTTTTTGCAAAGCGGGCAACCGCAACCTTTGCATGCAAAACATGATATATCCATTTCGGCAGATGGTTCGGTGAATGGAAAGTGGTGAGGCCTGAATCGAGTTTTGATGTTTGATCCATACAGATTTTTAACAAAAATTTCGAGCGTGTCTTTTAAATTTGCCATGCTGACGTTTTCATCAACGCACAAGCCTTCGAGTTGGTGGAAAATAGGGGAATGAGTTGCGTCGATTGCGTCGCTTCGAAAAACCCTGCCTGGTGCTATTATCTTTATTGGAGGCTTGGTTTTTTCCATAACATGAATTTGAACTCCCGAAGTTTGCGTTCTAAGCAGAAGGTTTTCAGCGTTGATGTAGAATGTGTCTTGAGTGTCGCGGGCGGGGTGGTTTTTGGGAATGTTTAAGGCGTCGAAGTTGTAGTAATCGGTTTCAATTTCGGGGCCGCTAACTGTGCTGTAGCCCATGAAATTGAAAATAGAAACGATCTCGTTTAACACTTGGGTTAGCGGATGAATTTTGCCTATGTAAAATTTTCTACCTGGCAGAGTGTAGTCGCCTATGCTTTCGTTTTTCATTTGGAGTTTTGATTCAGTAGATTGCAGTTCAAGCAATTTTGATTCGAACGAATTTTCGAGACTTTTTCGGGTTTTGTTTGCTATTTCGCCAAGTTCTTTGCGGTTTTTTGGATCTGATGTTCCAATTGTTTTCATGAAGGAATTAAATTCGCTTTTTCTGCCCAATATTCTTGTTTTAAGTTCTAGCAGATTTTTTGATGTGCTGCATTGGTTAATTTGTTGAATTGCTAGCGTTTCAATTTTGCTAAGTTTTTTTGCTATGCTTTTATCGTTTCCCATTTAGTTTCACAGCCTTTAATGTTTATTTTCATTTTTGGATGTTTAAATGTTTGTTCTTCATATATGATAGCTGATTTTAAATTAATTATGTTAAAAAGTCAAGTTGCAACGCATATATGTTTAAGTTTTTGTTTAATTTTGCTAAAGCATTGAAGTTTTATTTTTTTGGTGGCATTACAGATATGCAAATATAAATTAAAAAATAATATTGAAATATTGTTGCGTTTTTAAAATTATTTTGCTATAATCAACTCAAGTTTGATCAGATATATTATCAGAATGTGGGTATTTTTATTTTGTCGTTATTCTGAAAAGGATATAAATTTGTTTGAATATTGAATTACATTGGGAGGATTATTGAATATGCCAAACATTGCTTCAGCAAAAAAAAGGGTTAGGGTCACTAAATCGAAAACTTTGCGTAATAAAATCATTAAAAGTAACATAAAAACTGTGAGGAAGGCCGCGGTTTTAGCAATAGAAAACAAGGTCGGTGACAGGGAACAGCTTGTTGGTTTGGCCATAAAAAAGCTAGATCAGGCTGCTTCGAAGGGAGTATTTCACAAGAACAAGGTTGCGAATTTGAAGTCGAAATTGCAAAAGGCTTTGAATGTGAGTTTGAGAAGTTGAATTAGTCTTTGGATTGTTGTGCAACAATGTGGGAATAATGTGGAAATTGAGAATAAAAATAAGAATAGCTGGAGAAACTATGCAGTAGAGGTTTTGTTATTAAAATTTTTTGGGGGCTTGCTATATTTATGAGAAGGTTTGTTGTTAGGAGAAGGAATCCGCTCATTTTTGTGTTTTCTATTGTTTTTTGGTTGATTGCATGCACAACAGTTGTTTTGCTCATTCTTCTTAATTTTTTGAACAGGGTTAATCATGAAAAGAAATGGAGCGACTACGATGATTGTGGAATTTTTTAGGATATTTTGAAATTAGGTCAAAGTTATCGGTGTATATATTTTTTTTTGTGTTGGAGTGGCTGCTTGGTTTTGTTTTTTGTGGTTT
>JAZUIR010000010.1:0-1922 GCA_045642305.1 Oscillospiraceae bacterium
CAACTAAAAATAAAAAACAATTCAAATTTAAGCGATAAGCAGATTTTTGAATTAACTCAAAATCTATTGAAATCATGTAAAACAAAAGCTTTTCAAATCCTTTCAAAACGCGACCATTCAAAATTCGAACTAACCACAAAACTAAAAAGGTTTGCTAATGAAAAAATCGCAAATGATGTTGTTAAAAAAATGCAACGCTTAGGTTTTATTCATGATTTAAAATATGCTAAGAATTTAGCTGAAAAATTAATCACTCAAAAATTTTATAGCAAAAACAAAGCAATTTTTGAGCTAAAACTTAAGGGCATAAATGATTCAACTGCCACAAATGCAGTAAATTCGTTAGAAATTGATGCCGAAACCATAATTAAAAAACTAATTAAAAAAAAATATGCTAACAAATTAAACCACAGCGTAGAATCAAAAAATAAAGTTATTCGATCAATAATGCAAAAAGGTCATTCGCTCGGCGAAACACTCCACGCAATTGAGTTATTCGAAAACAACAACCATATGAATCAATCAAAAATTTTTTGAAAGGTGTTTTATTAAAATGAACGCTGCTAACCTTCTAACAAGCCTTAGAATTTTTATTGTTCCATTTTTCGTTGCGTGCATGCAATTAAACCAAAACTCAACACTAAAAATTGTTACATTTTGGCTTTTCGTCGCAGCATGCTTAACCGATGCGCTTGATGGTATGATAGCTCGAAAGTTCAATTTAATAAGCAATTTTGGCAAGTTTTTCGATCCGTTAGCCGACAAAATTTTAGTTATTTCTGCAATGATTTGTCTGGTAGACTTAAAACTATTCAGCAGTGTTTGTTTAATCATAATAGTTGCACGCGAATTCTTAGTTACTTCGCTTCGATTAGCAACAAACCTAAACGGCAAGGTTATTGCTGCAAACAATTTAGGAAAAATAAAAACAATTCTTCAAACAACAACCACAGCATTCTTGCTTTTTAATTACGCATATGGCAACATTTTAACAACCAATCCTCGAATCGGCTCAACGTATTTAAAATTCTTCCAACCATTTTCATCAATCTTGGTTACTCTAACCGTTATTGCAACAGTTGTTTCCGGCGCAACATATTTCAAGCAAAATTTTAAAATATTTTTGCAACCAAAACTGTAATATCATCTTTATGATTAACATCGCAGCGGCTTTGTGCCATTTCCAAAAGCGTTGAAGCAATTTTTTTAGCCGGTTTGTTTAATAATGTTTTTAGTTCAATCGCAATCCAATCAAAACCCGATGAAGTGGCCCCGTCCGACACCATAACTATAACATCGCCCTTTTTTAGCTGAAATTCCTTACTGTCAAATGTTATGCCCTGGATTATGCCTATTGGCAAACTAGTGCTCACAAAATCAACAATTTCGCCATTAATACTTAAAAACGAAGCTGTGGCTCCCGCCTTGAAAAACTTTACACAACCGCTATAAAGGTCAATTGTGCATGTGTCAACTGTGGCAAGTGATTCTTCTTTTGATTTTATTGAAAACGACAAATTCAAAAGTTTAAGTGTTGAATTAAACCCGAACCCAGTTTCAATAAGTTTTCGAATGGTGAAACACGTCATTAAACTATCAACAGCCGCTCGCTTACCATTTCCCATTCCATCGCTCAAAAGCATATGGGCAAAACCTTTACCGTCCATAAAATAATCATAGCTGTCACCACAACACGAACCACCATCAGAAGTAATTTGCTTTGCTGCGAAATCAACCTTAAGCGTGGCTGCTTCAAAAAACGAAATCCTATATTTAGTTTTGGCCTCTATAATTGACGGGAATTCAATTTCTTTATCTATTGCTGCCCCAATCAACTCGGCTATTTTTTTTAGCTCACATTTTGAAGGCAACGAATTTAAATATACATCGATTATTAGTCTTTCAAATTTATCAAAAAAACA
>JAZUIR010000011.1:0-10061 GCA_045642305.1 Oscillospiraceae bacterium
TTTGATTTAGTTGTGTGGTTGATTATTTATTATGTAATGCGCTTGTGATTTTGAGCCTTTTATTTATGAAATCGCGGATGGTTTTAGTTATAGTTTATGTGTTATGGCGGCGATGGGCTTTTTTGCCTGCCGTCATATAAATTTTAAAAGATTGTTTTAATTATTTTTTTGCAGTTTTCCGGAGAATATTGCCAGCTGTCTAAGTGGCCTGATTTTATGAAATATTGTAATTTTTCTGGTTTTTTCCGAGAATTGGGGTTGCAATCAACAATTGTTAGTTTTGCTTTCATTTTTTCAGGAATGAGTTTTTTTATGAAAACTGAAACGATGTTTCCGATTTCAATGCCTTCTTTGTTTTCAGCGAGTCCAGCCAGGTTTGGTTGCAGTTCCACAAAGATTCCATAGTTTGTGATTGATCTAACGATTCCGCAAACGGTTTCACCGGGTGTAAATTTTTTTGCGTTTTCCATCCAGGTTCCAAGAAGCTCTTTATGAGATAGGCAGATTTTGTGATCGTTTTCAACTGATTTCACTACAGCGAAGATTTTTTGGCCTTTTGTGAAGCGATTGTTTGGGTGGTCGATGCGTGAAACAGATATGGCGGCAATTGGAATGAGTGAGGCAAAACCGCAGCCTATGTCGACAAAGCTGCCATATTTTTCCATATGAGTAACAATTGCAGGAATAACGTCTCCTGGTGTGAGTTTTGAAATATAGTTTTCATAGCACAGTTGCTGAGCTCTTCGCCTTGACAGAATTAGCTGGTTGCTTTTTGGGTCGAAGCTTTTCACAACAAAGCAGATAGGTTTGCTAACTTTTGAAATAAGTGCAATATCTTTTGTGGTGCCTTCCAAAATTCCTAGAGCACCTTCTTCGCGCGGAATTTTGCCCGTGTAGTTATTATATAGCGACACTAAAATGTCGTGAGATTCATTACAGCGTTCTGCTATTCCCTCTAAAATTTTTTCGCTTTTCTGTGCTGCTTTAATTGTTTCGTTTGATGCAAATGCTGCTATGTTATCGCTGCTGTTGTAAAGCGCACCTTCAGGGTAGTATAGCATTAGTAAACCTCCTTGATTTTTTTAAGGATATGATTAATACTTATTCAAAGTGGTTTTATTATATTACTAAAACTGAGAATTTTAGGTAACAGAGGCGGTCAGTTTTCGTTTTAAATATATATATAATCGTTTAATTGTTACGCAAATAAATTTATTTTCTAGATATTTTGTGTATTAAATGTTAAAAATATGCAAAAATGTTTGAAAATAATTTTTTGGTTTGATTTTGTTTGTTCTTATGGCTATAATCGAAGTGGTAGGTTGTTTATGAGATTTGTTTTGTTTGGTTAATTATTTAAAAATATTTTGAGGTGATGAATATTATTAAAAATGTTGTTGTTGCGCAATCTGGTGGCCCAACTGTTGCAATAAATTCAAGTTTGCTTGGGGTTTTTAGGCAAGCAAAGGCTTGTGGAGCTAAAAAGGTTTTTGGAGCTTGTTTTGGAATCGAAGGGTTTTTGAAAAACCAAATTGTTGATTTAGATGAGGTTTTTAGCAGATGTGATGTTAATCTGCTAATGCAGACGCCATCGTGTTTTTTGGGTTCGTGCCGAAAAAGAATTCCGCCTTATGATGAACTGAAAAATTCTGGCAATGATTCATACGAAAAAATTTTTAATGTTTTCAAAAAATTAGACATTTCCAGTTTTTTCTATATAGGTGGAAATGATTCTATGGAAACCGTTTTGAACCTATCAAGCTTTTTTAAAATGTTAGGCAGAACAGATATTAGCGTGATTGGGGTTCCAAAAACCATAGATAATGATCTTGAAGGAACCGACCATTGCCCGGGTTTTGGAAGCGCTGCAAAATTTGTTGCAACAACTTTTTTGGAGCTTGAACGTGATTGTAGTGTATATGATTTGCCGGCGGTTACTATTGTGGAAGTTATGGGACGCGACGCCGGTTGGCTAACTGCGTCTAGTGCGTTGTCTAGGCTTGGTGGAATGAAAGGCCCGAATTTAATATATTGTTGTGAGCGCGAGTTTAGTTTTGATGGGTTTTTGTGCGATGTTGAAAATGAGCTTAAAAATTCAAAAAACGGAAATGTTTTGATTGCTGTCAGCGAAGGCATCAAATTTGAAAAATTAAGTTCTCATCAAGATATTTCAGATTTACAAAATGCTTATTGTGATGAATTTGGTCACAGAAAAAACGCCGGAATAGCACGGTGTTTGGAGGTTGCAGTTTCCAAAAGTTTGGGTTGCAAAGTTCGTAGTGTTGAACTTAGTTTGCTTCAAAGGTCGGCGGCTCATTTAGCTTCAGCGGTTGATTTGTTTGAGGCGTTTGCTGTTGGGCAAAAGGCAGTTAAGTTGGCACAGGAAGGTAAAGGTGGGGTTATGGTTGCGATAAAACGCTTGCAAAACGAACCTTACAGCGTTGATTATTGTGAAGTTTCGGTTGAAAATGTTGCGGG
Organism: Oscillospiraceae bacterium; assembly: GCA_045642305.1. Classification (GTDB taxonomy): domain Bacteria; phylum Bacillota; class Clostridia; order Oscillospirales; family Ruminococcaceae; genus RUG12519. The sequence goes on from JAZUIR010000011.1 coordinate 2,479, forward strand.
GCGTGTCAAAAAAATGCCGGCAAGCATGATTGCATCAGGTTCAAAGGCCGACGTTTCAAAGGAATTAATCACCTACCTAAAACCGCTAATTGCTGGCAAGCCTGACATAAAAACCAAAGACGGTTTACCAATATACATAGGCTTGAACGATCAAAGCAAACATTTTTTTTGATTTAGTTTGGTCGAGGTGACAGGATTTGAACCTGCGACTTCTGCGTCCCGAACGCAGCGCTCTACCAAGCTGAGCCACACCTCGAATTCTTTAAATTATGCTAAATAAGACACGGCTAACATACTATCACAAGTTTATAGTAATTGCAATAAGTTTGTTTAATTAATCGATTTAATATTTCAAAATTCACTAAAATTTTAAGTTTTTCATACTATGTGTTTGTTGTTTATCAAACGTTTAGGAGGCGCGTAATTTAGCTATGGGAAGCTTATTTTTTGTTATTTTGATTGTTGTTATAATATGTTGTTTGATTCAAATTTTGAGGATTATGCAAAAGTTTTTGGTTAGTGAATCAAGCAGTGTTAAAAGTTTTGTTGTTGTGGTGTTGTCGGGTAAAATTGATGATATTGAATTTGTTGCTAGAAAATATATGTTAAAATATTATTTAGCTAACAATATGCAGGTTGTTTTTGTAGATTGTGGGCTTGATGAGGTCAGCAGGGTTGTTTGTGAAAAGTTTTGCAGCAATCGCTCGGGAATAGAGCTTTGTCCTAAGAATCAAATATATTCATATTTGAAAGGCACGATTGGGTTTTAATTTAAAATATGGTTGAAAGAAAACTAATTAAGCTAAGTTTTAGTGTTGAAGAAATAATATATAAAAACGCAGAAACCGGATATGGGGTCATTTGCGGGAAAATGGCAAACAATGAATCGGTTTTTGCAGTTGGTAATCTGTTTGGGGTGGATGTTGGCGAAAGTTTGAACGCGATTGGTTGTTTCGTTCAGCACAGGCTATATGGCAGGCAGTTTCAGGTTGAATCATTTAAGCAGAATCTACCTGCTGATGAGGTTGCAATCAGGAAATTTTTAGTTTCAGGAGTTATTAAAGGAGTTGGGCCGGTGTTGTGTAATCGGTTGGTTGACAGGTTTGGAGGCAACACCTTAAAGGTTTTGGAGAGTAGCCCCGATGAAATTTTGAAGGTTAAGGGGTTTTCGCAGGTTATTTTAGATAATTTAAAAAACGGGTTAAACGAGTTGTTTGCAATGAAGCGGTTTTTCATTTTTTTGGAACAGTTTGGTCAAAAGCCCGGCGTTGTTGGCGTTAAGGCGTGGCGTCGATGGGGCGTTTTTGCTCTTGAAAAAATAAAGATCAACCCTTTTGTTTTGTGTGAAGAAGGAGTTGATCTGTCGTTTTTTGAGGCGGATAAGATTGCCACCAATTTGCATATTAAAAAGAATTCTATTGATAGAATTATTGGTGCACTACAATTTGTTCTGAAACATAATGCTGTTGAAAATGGGCATACGTGTGCTCCGCGAAAAAGCGTTGTTGAAATTGTTTGCAAATTGTTGAAGCTTGATTTAAACCAGGTTGAAGAGGCTTTAAACGAGCAAATTGAACGCAAGCAGTTGTTTTGTTGTGAGTTTAATGGGAAGAAGTTTTTGTTTTTGCCAACTTATTTTTTTGCAGAACAATTAATTTCAAAGCGAGTTCAAGAGTTATCGCAGTTGCATGAAGATATTTTACCGCAAACGTTTGAAAGTTTAATGGAACTTGAACAAAGTCAGCTTGGTTTAGAGTTTTCATCTTTGCAAAAAAGCGCCGTTTTGCAGGCGATTTCAAATGGAATTTTTGTTCTAACAGGTGGGCCAGGAACCGGGAAAACAACCATTTTGAAGGTTGTGGTTTCCATTTTGGAGCAGCGAGGGTTGAATGTGGCAATTTGCGCGCCAACCGGCAGGGCAGCAAAGCGGTTGTTTGAGCTGACAGGAAAACGCGCAACAACCATTCATCGGCTACTAGGCTTTTTGGGCGAACAGGGTGAGTTTGTTCATTGTGAAGGCAATTTGTTGAAATTTGATGTTGTTGTGGTTGATGAAATGTCGATGGTTGATTGTTTGCTGTTTAGTGGGCTTTTGAAGGCAACAAAAAGCAGTTGCAGATTTGTTTTAACCGGTGATTGTAATCAGTTGCCTTCGGTTTCTGCTGGTAATGTTTTAAAAAATTTGCTCGAAAGCAAATTGGTTGCAAAGGTTGAGCTTAATGAAATATTTAGGCAGGCAGCAAAAAGTTTAATAGTTCAAAATGCTCATGCGGTGGTTGGTGGAAGGTTGCCGGTTCTTGATTGCAAAAGCAGCAATTTTTTCTTTATAAATGAGGCTAATCCGCCAAAAATTGCGCAGTTGACGGTTGATTTGGCAACGAAAAGGCTAATTAAAAGTTTTAACTATGATGTTTTAAATGATGTTCAGGTTGTTTGTTTGTGTAAAAAAGGGGTTGTTGGAACAATAAATTTGAACAAGATGATTCAGGCGATCATTAATGGACAAAGCGAAAAAAGGGCGCAGTTCCAGTTTGGATTCTATACATATCGTGAAGGCGATAAGGTTATGCAGATAAAAAATGACTATGAAATCAAATGGCAGTGTGGCGAAAAATCGGGTGAAGGAATCTTTAATGGTGATATAGGAATTTTGCGCCATATTAATAATAAACGTCAGGTGTTTAGTGTTGATTTTGATGGGAAGCTTGCAACTTACAAATTTAGTCAAGCGAGGGAAATTGATTTGGCTTACGCCATAACGGTTCACAAAAGCCAGGGAAACGAGTTTAATTGCGTTGTTTTGCCGGTGGTTGCAGTAAAGGGGCAGTTTTTTAGCCGGAATTTGTTCTATACTGCCATTACACGTGCAAAGCAGCATGTGGTTGTTGTGGGAACTCGGCGCAGCGTTGAGTTGATGTGTAGTCAAGTTCGGGTTAATTTTCGTTATAGTGGTTTGAAATGGTTTTTAAATTAAATTTTTAAGTTGTGTGAGGTTTTTGTTGGTTTAATTATGTTTAAAGAGCGAATTTTTTGTTGTCCGTATTGTGGTGAACCTAGTTTTAATATTGTTTCTTGTGAAGAATGTGCGGTTGAACTTAAAAATTTGATTAATTTTAATAATATGAAAACAAAAAATTGTGATGAGTTTACGGCTCCTTTTGTTTATGATTCTGTAGTGCGAGATGCTATTTTAAATTTTAAGTTTGGCAAAAAAATTGAAAACAGTGAAAGTTTTGCATTTTTCATGAAGGGTTGCAATTTTTTACAGAAACCTGACATTGTTGTTGCTGTTCCGTGTTTTAATGATCGAAAAAAATTTAGGGTTTTGAAGAGTTTAACTTTGGCTTTTTGTCGGTTTACTAATTTGAAACATTCATTTGTTGCATTAAAAAAAATAAAATCTACTAAAATGCAACATGAGATTGATTTATTTCATCGACTTCGTAATTTAGACGGGGCGTTTGTTTCAGACAGCTGTTTGGTTGATGGAAAATCGGTTTTGATTTGTGATGATATTGTGACTAGCGCGGCAACGATTGATGAGTTAGCTAAAACATTAAAAAAAGCAGGCGCCATTCGAGTTGGAGCCATTGCTGTTGCCGTTTCGAAGATAGTTTTGGAAGGAGGATTGGCAGAAATTTTGAATTGAATTGGTTAATTTTTTCTTTTTTTCTAAAAATCGTGTTTTTTTTCGAAATAAATGCATATATTATATGTGATATGCGCAAGGGGTTATTTTGGCGGCGTTGTTGATATATATTTATTATTTTGGCATAATAAACATTTTTTGGAAGAAGGACAAACAAATTGACTTATTGTGATATAGGAATCGATTTTGGTTCAACTAGCACTAAAATTTTCATTAAAGATTGTGGACTTGTTGCTAACACTAGTTCGGTTGTTGCTTTTAAAAAGCCCACCGGCGAACTAATCGATATAGGTCAGCGTGCCTACAGTATGATTGGTAGAGCGCCGAGTTTTGTTGTTGTTAAAAGTCCGCTTTCAAATGGAGCCGTTGCTGATTTTGAGCTTACTAGGTTGTTTTTTAGCGAAATATTGGCTAGGGTGTTTAAGAATCCGATTAAGAACCCAAGGCTTTTTTTATGTGTTCATAGTTGCGAAACCGAGTTTGAGAAATTCATGTTGATTAATTCTATTTTTTCTTGTCAGAGCGGTGAAATCTTCTTGGTTGAGGAGCCGGTTGCTGCTGGTTTTGGAGCTGGGTTTGATTTGAATTTTAGCAATAATCTTGTTGTTGTGAACATAGGAGGCGGAACCACCGATATAGCATTCATAGCATCGGAAGGGTTGGTTAGCAGTTTTTCAACCAAAATTGGAGGTCAAGATGTTGATGAGGCAATTTGCAAAAATGTGTTTGAACGATATGGTTTGATGATTGGAAGAGTCAGCGCCGAAAAACTTAAAATTCAAGTTGCGAACTTAAAATATTCAAATAAAGATATCATGTTCAAGTTGAATGGCAAGGACAGGCTTACAGGGTTGCCACGCAGTTTGTTTTTGAGCGGTGAGGAGGTTTGCAATCTTATAACTAAACCTTTGAAGAAAATAGTAGACGAAATTACCTATTTTGTATATTCGGTTTCGAGCAGGCGGGGGTTTAGTTTTTCAAAAAGCAGGATTTTGCTAACAGGTGGAGGGAGTTTAATTTGCGGGTTGCAGGAATTCATTGAAAATAGATTACATATTAAAACAAAGGTTGCATTCGATCCAACAACCTGCGCAATTTGCGGGTTAGGAAAAATTTTGCAAGAAAGCAATTGGCAGGATGGCGATTTTGTTAAACCAGCTTAACCTTAAAAAATTATGGTATGTTGTTGTAGTCGCGGTAGCTAAGCTTGACATATTTAAAATTAGTTTACGATTATAGATCTAAAATATGTTGAGTTTTTAATGTGTTGGCTCTTAGCACGGCGCAAACGGTTTTTGCGTCAACTATTTGGCCTGACACAGTGGCGTTAACCAGTTTATTGAAATCTATTATGATAGGTTCTACTAGCTCATTAGGATCGGGTTTTGGTTGATCGGCTTTGAAGGCTTTTTTTGCCAGGAAGATATATATTTTTTCATTGCAAAAGCCAGGGCTTGGCAAAATATGACCTAAATTTATCCAATGTGGTGATTTGAACCCGGTTTCTTCGAGCAGCTCGCGTTTTGCGCACAACAATGGGTTTTTTTCACGGTCTTCCATTTTGCCCGCAGGAATTTCGAGCAGGCTTTTTTTAGCGGCGTAGCGAAATTGTTTAACCATAACTGCTTTTTTAGATTTTGTTATTGCTAGGACGCATGCTGCATGTTTTCTTATGGCAACTTCGCGTGAAGCGATGTTGTTGTTTGAAAGCAAAACTTTGCTTGTTTGAACCGAAAAAACCTTTCCGGTGTGGCAGGTTGATTGGCTTAGTGTTTTTTCAAAGAAATTCATTTTTGTTTCACCGAATTAAAAATTTATTTTATCTATTGTTTTTTATAAAATAAGATGATCAAGTTTAATTATAGCATGAAAACATTTGGATTAATAACGCTTTTTTGATTTAGTTTGAAATTTTGTTAATTTGGTTTGCAAATTTTAATTTTTTTTGATATAATCACTAAATAATTGTTTATGTTTGTTTTTTGTATAATATGTGACATATGGATAAATTATAAATTATTTTAGTTAGGAGATTTTGTAAAATGGCTAAGTGTAGTGTCTGTGGTAAGGCTTTAACTTTTGGAATTAAGATGTCGCATTCTCATAGGAGAAGCAACAGAGTTTTCAAACCGAACATAAGGCGTGTTAAGGCGGTTGTGGGTGGAGCTCCGTGCCGTGTTAATGTTTGCACAAGATGTTTGCGATCCGGCAAGGTTACTCGTGTCTGATTTGTTTTTCGATCGGATCGGTGTGATTGAAGTTGTGTGAAGTTGTGAATTTTTAAATTTAAAATTTTTGTTTATGGAAGCAATCAAGATGAGTGGAAGTTAGAAGTTGAAGTCAGTTTGATTGTGTTCGTGGTGGTTTTGTTTGTTAGATTATGTTTGTTAAATTTTGTGTTTGTTTTAGTCACGTGTAGTGGCTTTTTTGTATGTATTTTGAATTTTTTAAGGACTGGATTAGATTTTTGAGGCTGATTGATAGGGTTTGTCCTAAATGTTTTTGTGATGTTGTTGGGCAGAAACACTTGTTCGGTGAAGGGGCTCCTTTTTTGAAAATTGCGAGTTCTGGTGCTCATTTGATTTTTTACGGGCCAAGTGGAACCGGAAAAACTACGGTTGCTAAAATTATTGCTGAAAATTCAGGCCGATTATTCTACAGATTTAACGCTACTGATTGCACTGTTTCTGATATAAAAAAGGCGATATATGGGTCGGATGATATTTTTTCAAGGAAAGATGGTATTTTAATATATTTAGATGAAATTCAATATTTCAATCGAAAACAGCAGCAAAGTTTGCTTGGTTTTTTAGACGATGGTAGGGCTGTTTTAGTGGCTTCAACAACTGAAAACCCTTTTTTTGCAATATACAAGGCTTTATTTAGCAGGTGTTTGATTTTTGAATTTGTTGCGGTTGAGGAGACCGAAATTTGCAAGGCGCTTTCACGGGCTTTTGGAATTTTTAAAGATATTGATGAAGGCAGAAAGGTTCATAGAATAGAAGACGGAATTTTCGATTTGATTGCGGCCAGCAGCGGGGGAGATGTTAGACGAGCTGTCAATTTGCTGGAAGCGTGTTTGGTTGTTGCGATTGATTCAACTGGAGTTGTTGATCAAGAGCTTGTCAATGATGTTTTAGGTTGTGTAAAGGTTGGTGAAGCATCGAAGACAGATAAAGAGATGTTTTATGATTTGTTGTCGGCGCTTCAAAAATCGATTAGGGGTAGCGATGAAAATGCAGCGATATATTATTTGGCGAGGATCTTAAATGAAAATAGCTTGCAGGCCGTTTGCAGGCGACTTCTTGTTATGGCAAGTGAGGATGTGGGGCTTGCTTATCCTGATGCTGCTGTTGTTGTTAGGGCGTGTGTGGATAATGCATTGCAGATAGGGTGGCCTCAGGCCAAAATCGCTCTTGCTCAGGCGGTTATTATGCTCAGTATTCTTCCAAAATCGAACAGTAGCTATGTTGCGATAAATAGAGCAACCAAAATTGCGGAAAAAACTATGGATGTTGCTGTGCCTCGACATCTGCAAAATGTTCACTGTGATGGATTTGGCAGTTTTAAAAATAAGAGCAATAGTAAATATGTTTATCCGCATGATTATAGAAATCATTATGTTAAACAATCATATTTGCCTGAACAAATTCAAAATGAACGATTTTTTGAGTTTGGTGAAAATAAGTTTGAACAAGCTGCAAAAGTTTACCGTGAAAAAATTATGAGAGATACGCAGTCAGATTGATTTTCAAAAAGCTTCTAGTTTGAATTTTAGCGGTAAATATGTTTCACGTGAAACATATCTTTTCATTCCTAAAATTATTTTTTTATTATTTTGACTTTACTACGAAATTAAGCATCTTGTTCGGTACGAAAATTGATTTAATTTCAATATTTTTTTTCAATATTTCAGCAATTTTCTTGTTAGATT
>JAZUIR010000012.1:0-4526 GCA_045642305.1 Oscillospiraceae bacterium
CAAACTTTGTTGGTTATGTCTTGTCAAACAATCGTACATACTAAATTATTGGAATTTATAACGATCGTTTAAATTATTTAAAAAATAAAGACTACTGTAAAACATACAATAGTCTCTACTTAAAATAAATTTCAAACCATACTAAATTTTAAACAACACAACCATGCAAAAATTTATTTCAAATCGATTTACCCAAATTCGCCTACTATTTCAGTTAGAACTTCAATCATTTCGATTTAATAAGCCTAATTTACTGTAAGTTAAACCCTTCACGCACCTGGATAGGCTCACAAACTTTTCGAAGTTTCAAATCAGGGTTCAAACCAATCACCTTGTCAAAAACCTTATTGAACAACCTCAAACTTGCTTCGTTTTCTTCAAACACAGTCACATAACCTTCATCGACATCCCTGCTATTCATAACCCTATTAACCAATTCGGTCATTGCTTCAGTTCCAATGCCTTTTCTAAACATATCTTCTCCTAAAAATATTCCAAACGAAACCACCCTGCGAGCTTTATCCGCCGACTCAATCAATTCCAAAGACGCACATCTGCTGACTCAAAACTAAAAGGCTTATCAATGCCCAAACTCAATTCCCTTGCCTGCTTTTCATCATAATCAACCAAAAAGTGCGCCAATGTATGTTTTTAAAACAACAGCATCAACGCTTCCGTCGGCTTCCAACTTTGCAATATTTTGAAAACTAACATTTTTAGCCTCAAATTTTTCAAGAATTAAATTCTCAGTTATGATAGAATCTTGTTTTAAAACATCATCGAAAGAATAAGTTGCACTAATCCTGTCTTGTCGTTCTCTAGCGAATTTCCCCCTAATCTTCTCACAATCATCATTCTTAAAATAATTCAGACGGCCACCATCAATTTCACTAATCGAATATACATGATTGTTCAACAAGCCATAATCAACAAAGTTTGAACCTAAACAAAATGCAAGAACAATCAAAAACAATTTTTTAGAAATTAATTTTGCCGTAAATTTAACATTTTGAGATAATTTATTATAAAATTCTAACATAACTGCTGAAAATTAAACCCCCCTTTAACTTGAAATTTCAAATCGCATTAAGAGAAACGCCCTGTCTGAATTCATCTTTAAACCAAATTAATACAAATAAAATTTAGTTGACGCCAACCTGCGCTCCATCAGAAACCGGAACCTCATTTTCTTGAAGTAGTTTCACTGCCTCTTTGTTTTCTAGTTTTGCGACTTCATCACTAAAAACTTTATCTAACTCATCTAATAAACTTTTAAATTCAGTCTTGAGTTTTAGCGTAGCCAAAACATTTTTGCCTTTTCCATCGATCAACTTCATTATGTAGCTTTTGTTGTTTTCTAATAAGTCATCTAAACAAAGTGCAGAAACAAAAAACATCGGCCTGTCATACATCTTATAAATTTCAGCATCAACCTTTTCAGCATCAGAAAAAATCATTTTTGCCGGATTTATTACATCAACTGGACTTTCAAAAATTGTTTCATCTTTTTTTGACTTACCAATTTGCGCACCCTCATCCGCAATTTCCGGATCGGCAATAATCTCCAAAACTAAATTCTCTGGAAGATTTGCATCCGACTTGGCTAAAGCACCCATGGATAATAGGTTAAAATTTTCACCTAACCTCATTTTTTCAATTACAAAAGTATCACCTTCGAAAAAATTCGCAAATTCAGGATTTTCAACCAACATAAACGACGCATTACTAAGCACTTTTGCGAGTTTTGCGAAACAATCTTTTTCAGAAAGCATCACTTCTTGCCTAATTTTCCCAATCTCCTGTTTTATTTTTCCTACATCTGCTTTTAAAACGTTAATTCTTTCTAATTCCTCACTAGAAACCTGCTTATCAATCGCAACATCTACCCCTGTTTCTTCATCTTCATCCTTCTTATCGTCTGTTTTCGACACTGCTTCACTATTTTTATCATCTTCATCCTTCTTATCATCTGTTTTCGACACTGCTTCACTATTTTTATCATCTTCATCCTTCTTATCATCTGTTTTTAACGCTGGCTTCGTTGATTTTTCGCCATTTTCATTGCTGTCTTCCACATTAACTTTTGCATCTTTCAAACGAGCTGGTTCCGATCTTTCTTCTCCTTTTTCGCCGGCTTCTTTATTGATTTTCTTGACCTCAGTTTCGCTTTCTACTACTTCCCCTTCTCTATTCCCGTCTGCAACCTTACCACTTTTTGCATTACTTACCATTGCATTTTTTACCATTGCATTTTCTACTGCTGTTTTAGCCACCACCGGTTCATCCGCAGAAGTCACACCACAATTCCCTGAAAAACCTACTCCCGCTGTTGCAATAATCGCAGCTATTGTTGACATAAATAACTTTTTATTTAAAAACCTTGACATATCTAACTTCACCTCTTCTAAATTTTAATATTTTTAAGCTTAAAAACATTACAAAAACCCTTCTAAAATATTATACCATTAATCTCACGAAAGTCAAACCAAATTTATGATCAAAATTTAAAAAATTCTTCCTTTTAAAAACAATAAGAACATTTATTTTGTAACACAAAATTTTGCTATTTTCTGGTTTAGATTTCCAACTGTTGTTGCAACACTGTAAAAAACCTGTCAAGATCATTTTTGCCAGAATCGCAATAAAACTTTTCTATAATTTTTATTTAATTAAAATTCAATAATTTCTTAATTTTAATATTATCAATTTCAATTTCATTTTGTTTAATAATCTTGTAATATTCTTTATTTTTTCGCTAAGTTTAAAAATTTTTGCTTTAATTTGTCCAGTGTTTTTTCTTTATATTAGATGATTTGCTACAAAATTTACTAATCAATCTTATTATGCTTTCAACTAAACATAATTAACAAGCATTCTTAAAATCCACTGTCAAAAATATAAAATTTAACTTTAACCTAAAACTCAAATTCGTAGATCATCAAAAAATGACGAAATAAGCCTTAATGACTTGGCTTTCAAAACACCGCTTATAATGTTTATTTTGTTTCTAAAACATATTTCACGAAATATTTCATTCTCAAATTCATTTTCTTTTTCAGAACGACACACGGCAAAAACAATTTCGTTTATTCTAGCACTTTTAATTGCATCTAAACACATCAAGCAAGGCTGCATGGTAACATAAATTTTGCAGTTTGTGAGTCTCCAGTTTTTTAATTTTTTGCACGCTAACCTTACTGCGATGATTTCCGCATGTGCCGTTGGATCATTTAATTTTTCCTTTTGATTAAATGCTGCAGATACGATTTTTTTGTTTTTCATTATAACTGCACCTATTGGAACTTCACCATTTTTTTTCGCTATCCTCGCTTGTTCCAAAGCTTTTGCCATAAATTTTTCATTCAAAATAAATTAATTTCCTTATAACATTTTTATTATAAATATGTAAAAAATAAAAAAATAAAAACCAAGTCACCAACTTGAACCAATTAAACATCTAAATTAAATCAATTTCATTGTCAATCTTCACATAACTCAAATCTAAGCAATTCGAATTCTGACGAATACTTAATAATTATAATCTAAATAATATGATCTAAAAGTCCTCAAAATTCAACATAAAAGTTTATTTTAATCCATATAATTTAAATGCATTATTCCAAGTTGATTCAACAATTGTCTTAATATCAACTTTTCTAATTTCGGCAATAGTTTTAATTACCGAAACCAACATAGCAGAATTACAAATTTTACCACGCCATGGTTCTGGAGCCAGAAAAGGGCAATCAGTTTCAATAACCATATTATCTAAAGGAATAGATTTAGCCACTTCTTTAACAGTTTTTGCATTTTTAAAAGTTACTATCCCAGTAAACCCAAGAAAAAATCCCATATCGACTAAAATGGATGCTGTTTCCAAACTGCCCGAAAAGCAATGCACCACTCCACGTAAACCTGGAAATTTTTTCAATGTTTCGACAGTGTCAAAAATAGCATCTCTACTATGTATGGCAACCGGCATGTTTAATTTTTTAGCTAACTCAAGTTGGGCTTTAAAAACTTCAATTTGTGTTTTCTTATCAAACCCTTTTTCGTTATAATCTAACCCAATTTCTCCTATTGCAACAACCTTTTTCTGTTTAGCATAATTTTCTAATTTTACTATCCAATCTGGCTCAAGCTTTTTTGTGTTTATTGGATGAATACCAACTGCGCAATATATATTTTCATAATTTTGAGCAATTTTAATTGAACTTTCACACTCACTCAAATCAGCGCTCATGTTGCAAATATGACTGACCCCGTTTGAAAGAACAAAATCAATGATTTCTTGCTGATTATTTTCAAAAACCGGGTCATTATAATGCGCATGAGTGTCAAAAATTAAATTCATATTTATTATTTTTTTAAAAATTTCATCATCAAACTTGATTAAGTTTTCAATCATGATTTTAATCACTTCCATTAAAAACTTTCTATCCTCAAAACTTGAAGCTTTTTTCCACCAAATCCCCAGAAGTCCTCTATCTACATTCCAATTTTTACAAAACTTATAACCTATCCAC
>JAZUIR010000013.1:0-5745 GCA_045642305.1 Oscillospiraceae bacterium
GCTTTGCGAACTCGAAAAAACAGATGTTGAAAAACTTAAACTCTACGCTAACTTACTATATAGTCAGGCTGCGTTAATTGAAGGAATAGTTCCAGAAAACTGCGTAGAATTCAGCAACAAACTAACCGAAATAATGGCAAAATAAAAACTTCGATAATGGTTCTAAACCAAAAAGGAGTGTTTCAACTAGTTGGAAAGCAAACTATCACTCGAAAAATGGCAATCTAATTTTAAGTTTGATTTAATAAAAATCTGCAACGAAATTGATAGAACCTATCTTTCAAATCGCATACCAAACCCATATGATGAAACTGCAACAGACGAATGGCTTAAATGGAAAGAGTGGAATTTTTCGAGCAATAACTGTTAACAGAAAAATTATCGGGAACATTTCAATCGAACAAAATATTAGCCCATTTCACATAAACAGCGAAATAGGCTATTTTTTGCTTCAACAATTTTGGTCAAAAGGCATAATGACAAAATTTGTCGAAACAATTATGCAAAATAGCCTTCAACGAACTGAAAATACTACGCATAAGCGGCACTGTGAACAGTTCAAACGTTGCATCATGTCAAGTGCTCAAAAAAAATAATTTTAATCGTGAAGGATATTTAAAAAATACCATATCAAAAAACGGCAGAGTCTATGATAAAATCTCCTATTCGGTAAACTAAAGTAAAATATATAAACCAAGCCAGCATTAATCAGCAAGCTTGGTTTATATATTTAAAATTAACTTTTTCAGCGAACCTGTCCGTTTCCACAAACAATAAATTTAAAGGTGGTTAATGCTTCAAGCCCCATCGGCCCACGAGCATGAAGCTTCTGAGTAGATATTCCAATTTCCGACCCCAAACCGAGCTCAAAACCATCGGTAAACCTAGTGGATGCATTAACATATACAACAGCAGAATCAACCCTTTTCAAAAACTTTTTAGCAACGCCATAATTTTCAGTAACTATTGCTTCGGAATGATGGGATGAAAATCTATTAATATGATCTATGGCTTCATCAACCCCTTCAACAACCCTAACCGACATCTTAAAGTCTAAAAACTCAGTAAAATAATCAGATTCAGTTGCAGCTGCAATTTTTGGCAATATACTCCTTGTTTTTTCACATCCAACCAACCCAACACCATACCTTTCAAACTCAGGTTCAAGCAACTTCAAAAACTTAGATGCAACATCTTCATTAATCAACAAACTTTCTGCCGCATTACACACCCAAGGCCTAGACACTTTAGCGTTCACAACTATTTTCACCGCCATACTAACATCAGCAAACTCATCGACATATATATGACAATTGCCTGTTCCTGTTTCAATGACTGCCACCTTAGAGTTAAGTGCAACCGATTGAATCAAACCTGCACTGCCCCGCGGAATCAAAACATCTAAAACTCCACGCAACCCCATCATTTCAACAGCGCTCTGCCTCGAAGTGTTTTCAACAAACCCCAAAATTTTAGGATTAAATCCGCTTTTTTTAATGGCCGATTTCATAACATCAACCAAAACCATATTAGTTTTTAGCGCATCGCTTCCTCCTCTTAACAAAACTGCGTTGCCCGACTTAATGCATACAGTGGCCGCCTCAACAGTAACATTGGGGCGCGCTTCATAGATTATTCCAACAACCCCAAGCGGAACACGAACCCGTTCAACCCTGAGACCGTTTTGTAGCACCCTGCCTGAAATGACCTCACCAATCGGATCATCAAGCCTAATCAGTTCATCTATCGAAGTGGCCATATCTATTATTCTGGAAGAGTTTAGACTTAATCTGTCAATAAAACTTTGTCTTAATCCATTTTTTTTAGCAGATTCAATATCTTCACAATTAGCCTTCAAGATTTTTGCCTCATTTTCAATCAAAGCCTGTTTAATATTGAGCAAAATTTTGTTTTTCTGCAAACTACCTGCTAAATTTATGACAGATGACGCCGCTTTAACTTCATCTGCTAATTCTGAAACACCCAAAAAAAACCCTCCAAGCAACCAAATAATCTAAAATAAAAATAACCTAAAAATTCTGAAACACACCTGCAGTGTCAATTAAGGTTCCACAAAAGCTTCCTTCCAAAACCTGAATAAGCCGCTTTGCATGACTGCCATTAACAATTGCAGTAGGAATATTTTTCTTGCTTAAAAACTCAGCTGCCATAAGCTTGGTTTCCATTCCGCCAGTTCCGAACTCACCAGGTTCACCCCTAACAATATTTTTTATTTTTTCATCGATTTTGTTGATGGTTCTAATCAACCGAGCCTCACTGCCACCAAATCTTGGATTATGATCAAAAATGCCGTCTAAATCGGTCATCATAATCAAAACTCCAGCTTCAATTAAACTTGCAACATAGGCCGACAACGAGTCATTATCACCAAATTCAAGTTCATCGGTTGAAACCACATCATTAGCATTAACTATTGGAACAATTCCAGCCTCAAAAAGAACCTTAAAAGTGTTCCTAGCATTTTTTTCATTCTCACTACCATCAAGCACCTGACGTGTAAGCAAAATTTGAGAAACCAAAAAACCATATTTTGAAAATAATTTATCATAAAGACTCATTAAAGCATATTGCCCAACAGATGCACATGCCTGCTTTTGCGAAACCGTTTTAGGCTTGTGAATTAACCCAAGCTTTGCGGCTCCAATCCCTATTGCACCAGAGCTTACGATGACAACAGAAATTTTCATTTTTTTGATTTGAACAATAGACTCAACAATTTTGCTCATTTGCTCAATATCGGGTAAACCATCACAAGAATTTGTTATTGTTGAGGTTCCTATTTTTACAACAACCTTTTCAAACTTCATAAAACTTTTCAAACCTTCTAAATTTTGTCACATATTTTTAAATATGATCAACAATATGAATTAAAACACACGGTTTATTATAGCACAACAAAAAAATTAATCAAAACAAAATATATTGCATTTTTTCAAACCAAGAATATTTATTTTCAAAAATGCCAATTCTTAACTTAAATTTGAAACATAAAAACAAAACAAAAAATTGGCTAAAATTTGCCCCATTAACAACCAAAAAAATTTTTAATTTTCCAAAAAACTTATTGAGAAATATTTGACAATATATTATAATAGTCTAAAAATGTTTGATTACGTCTATAATATATGATCTACTACAATCTGTGTGTAATCATAACCTATTGCTTGAGTTAACCAATTTAATTTGATTTTCACAAAACAGCAACCAATTTGAAATTTTCAATTCTATGTTTTTTCAGGAGGAATTTTTAATGAGTTTGAAATTTTTAATGAATTTTTCTAAAGATCTGGGAATCGATTTAGGAACCGCCAACACATTAATATTCTTGCGAGGCCATGGAATAATAATTCGAGAACCTTCAGTTGTTGCTGTTGATACAAGAGACAGTTCTGTTAAATGTGTAGGCAAAGAAGCCAAAGATGTTATCGGCAGAACACCTGGCTCCATAACCGCTGTTCGCCCATTAAAAGACGGCGTCATAGCTGATTTTGACATAACAACTGCTATGCTACAACAATTCATTAGGAAAGCAGTTTCAAAGAAATCAATCTTCAAACCAAGAATAATAATATGCATTCCATCAGGCGTCACTGCTGTTGAACGCAGAGCAGTTAAAGAAGCCACTGAAAGAGCAGGTGCAAAAAAAGTTTACGTCATAGAAGAACCAATGGCTGCAGCAATTGGGGCTGGCCTTCCTGTTGCCGAACCAAAAGGCAACATGGTTCTCGATATAGGCGGCGGAACCTCTGAAGTTGCAGTGATTTCGCTAGGCGGAATAGTTGCAGCAAAATCTGTGAGAATCGGCGGAGATGAATTTGATATTGCAGTAATAAACCACATAAAAAAGAAATATAATCTATTAATAGGCGAAAGCACCGCTGAAAACATAAAAATTCAAATCGGTTCGGCCTATCCACTGGACGTTGAAGAATTCATGAACATTAGAGGCCGCAACCTTCTTAATGGTCTTCCTGAAAACATCGAGATTTCATCAGAAGAAATCAGAGAAGCCCTCAAAGAACCCATTGAGAGTATTCTTGAAGCGACATGTTTAACACTGGAAAAAACCCCTCCTGAGCTAGCTGCAGACATAATAGAACAAGGAATTACCCTTACAGGAGGAAGCGCGTGCCTTAGAGGATTTGACAAATGCTTACACGAAAAAACCGGCATGCCTGTTCACATTGCCGAAAGCCCTCTCGATTGCGTTGCTGAAGGAACCGGCGCGGTTCTAGAAAACATTGACAAACTACGTGACGTTTTAAGCGACTAAACAATTGCTGGTTTTTAACCTAAAAAAGCTTGGAGGCTGCAACTTTGCAAGAATTTTTTAGAAGCAAACTGTTTAAAACTTTGCTCGTTGTTGCAGCTATTTTGTTGGGTCTAATAACCTTTGAAATTTTCAGCGATGGACAAACAATTTTTAAGACCGCAATTAGGACCGCTACTCAACCATTAATTAAATCGACTAATTTTGTTAATAACTCTGTTTCAGGTTTTTTTGATGAATTCTTTAAAAGTGGAAAACACAAGGAAGAAAACGTTCTTCTAAAACAAGAACTCGTAAAGGCCCAAAAAGCGCTTGTTTCAATTGATGAACTAAAAAACGAAAACGAACAACTAAAACAGATGCTTAACTTTAAAAAGGAACACCCCGACTTTGACATAGAAATCGCAAACTTTTTAGCCAAAGACCCTGACTCAGTTTATAATTTCATAATAGACGCAGGAAAAAACAAAAAAATTTCAGTTGGGTCAACTGTTCTAACGAATATGGGACTGGTGGGCAAAATAATTAAGGTTGACAAGAATCAAAGCGTAGTATCAAATATTTTAGACCTCGATGAAAAAATTCCTGCAACAATTAACCTGAAACAAGAAAAAGGTTTAATTTGCGGTGACTCAAAATCAACAAAATCAGGCCTTTGCACAATGAACCATCTACCAAAAGCAACAACGGCTGCAAAAGGTGATTTAGTTTACACTTCAGGCACAGGAGGCATATATCCTGCAAACATAATTATAGGTTCGGTTGTTGAAGTTAAACTAAACGACAACGGAATTTCTCGAGAAGCAAAAATAAAACCTGCTCAAGATTTAAATAACATTGAAAGTGTTATCGTAATAAAGAACTCTGCTAAAAACAACTAGCTAAATTCAAGTTTTCTTTATCAAGATAGGAGGTTTTGATGCAAAAACCAAACAGAAAATTTGTTAATTCTTCTAAAAAATGGACAACATTAATGACGGTTTTGCTAATTCTTTTTGTTGTGCAAAGTTCCAATTTTCCATTTGATTTTAACAACATAAAACCAATTTTGATTTTACCTTTTGCTGTAGGTTTTGCAATGTTTTCTAAACAAAAAAACGCGGCCATATTCGGAATAATTTGTGGTTTCTTTCTCGATTGTTTTTCTGAAAGATATTTTGGGACCTCTTCTCTACTCCTACTCATAGTTTGTGTTTCAGTTTCACTGGTTTGCAGCCACTATATGCGCATCAAATTTTTCAATTTCATTTGCTTAACAGCCGTTTCACTAGCAATTTTCGAAATAACAAACCTGCTAACTCTATACATCAACTCAAACTTCAAAAATGTCTGGTTCGTTTGGTTAGATCATAACCTTAAAACCGCTACCTTCACAATGCTAGTTTCGCCGATTTTTTACTTAATAAACAAAAAGATATATTACATTTTCGATAAAAAAAAGTTGATTTCAATCG
>JAZUIR010000014.1:0-11487 GCA_045642305.1 Oscillospiraceae bacterium
TATTTTTGATCAACCAAATCAGAAACCACTGCCAAAACATCCTGCTGCGTTTGAGCATTCAAAACCAAATCGCGCTCACTTTGCAAAAACCTAATTTCATCATCACAATCACCAATCAGTTGAACTAGTTTTTGCCGGGCCGCTTTAGACTTTTTATAGATTTTATAGTAGAATTTAACATTCTGACTCGGGGTTTTAGCAGCATCCAAACTCAATTCTATTTCTTTTCCATCTTCAAAAAAATCAACCACCGAAATTTTAGTGTCACCTTTTTTTAAATTATGAATGTTCGCCAAAAGCAGATCACCATATTTTTTGTACTCATCATGATTTTTAGCCTCAAACAACTCCTGATGACGAATCGCTTTCTTGTTCTTGGCCCTATCTATCTCGCGATCTATTAGTTTAACCACGTTAAAACAGCGCTGATTTATTCGTTCAATCAACATCTTTTCATCATAAAAAAAATCAAGCAACTCACTAGCATTTTCAAAAAACCTTTTTTTCAGTAACTCCCCAAACTGACGCACATCAAACCAGCAAAACTCCTTAGGTTTTTTTCCATCCATTAGGGCAACGAAACAAAACTTTTTCGACTCCACCATATTTTTAAAATTACTTAGAACTTCAAAAACCCGCGTCTTTTCCGCTTCACCAAACAAGCCAACAACCTTATCATCGAAATCAAAGGCTAACTCACGCGCAACAACAGGCGAAATTCCTTCGATTGAAGCCAAAAACGCCCTGCTTAAGCTCAAACTTGAATTAGAAAAAACCCTACTAAAAACCTCATCTACACCACAACTTAAAAAATTTAACTTGTTTTGCCTCTCAACAACAAAATAAGGCTTTCTTGGCTCCACCACTCTGAATTGCGACATAGTTTCATCAACCAATTTTATAGCATCTACAATCTGCCCGCTTGCCTTGTTAACCAAAATTATGTTACTGTGCTTGCCCATTATTTCTATTGCTAGATCATAATCCTGAAAATTACCAATTTCATCTCTCGCTCTAAACCCAAAAAACAATATTCTATCGAGCCCAAGCTGTTTGAGTTCAACCACAAAAGCCCCAATCAATCTGCGACAAAGCACACTGCAAAAATTAGTTTGAATCTTCTGTTTGTCAAAAAGCTTGCTCGAAAAATTAAGCCGAGCGCTGCTTGGGTTGGCCGAAATAAGAAGCTGTTTTTTAAACCCCGGTTTGCGAAATTCAAAAACAACTTCAAACTTCGACACCTGGATTATTCGATTAACCCTACTGCCGACTAAACACTGCAACTGCAAATTTATCGCGCTTAAAAAAATTCCATCTAAAGCCATTTTAAATCTCCAAAAAAGCAACGCGACGCATTCGGCCTCGTCGACGCAACAAATTTGCACCCCGTAAACCTTTGGCTCAATTTCTGGGCCAAAAACCCGCACACAAAATTTTCAGTTTCAAAATGACCAGCTGCAACCAAACAAAACCCTTTATTGAACGCTTCAACAAAATCACTGTGTCTACACTCACCAACAACTAACGCATCAACCTTAGCATTTAAAGCTGCCTTCAAAGCAAACCCTCCTGAACCTGGAACAACCGCAACTTTTTCAATCAAAACATCAGCAACAACCGCCCTTAAAACAGCATTTAATTTTTTTGAAACGTAACCCAAAAACTGTTCACAACTGCAACTTGAATTTAGTGAACCAACCCTACCGCATCCATCAGAATCTTCTAAAACTTCAATGTTTTGCAAATTTAAGGCCGTCGCCAAACAAAAACCAACTCCTTCCGGAGCAATGTCTAAATTAGTGTGCGCGCTAATAACGCTAATTTTTGAATCAACAACGCTATATAAAAAATCAGTTTGCAAAATTCTTTTAACCGGATGAAAAACTATTGGATGATGAGTTATTATTAAATTAGCGCCAAGCCTTCTTGCCTCATTCAAAACATCGGAATTTAAATCAAGAGCAATCAAAACAATTTCAACCTCGTTTTGAAAACTGCCAACCAACAAACCCGTATTATCAAAACTCAAACTAGAACTAAACGGCGCCATTTCATTCAAAAATTCAAAAATTTCACCAACCTTTACAGCCATTAAAGCCCACCTCAATTCACTGAAAATTTAAACCAAAAAACCGTTTGAGTCATAATCGCGATTAGACGCATAAACAACAATTTAACTGCTAAAATCCATTTTAACCATAGCTTAATTTCTAGATCCACACAAAAATTATCTTTCTAAACCACAAGTATGATCCAACTCATTCAAACTAACTAAAACATTTTCAAAATAGGCCATCTTTCTTTGAATTTTGCAAGATGAATTCGCATTTTTTAACCCATTTAGAACAGACTCAATTCTAGCTTTTTGAATGGCAACATAGGCCTTTGCATCGGCACTATCAAAAAAACTTCTATCAAAAACAAACATTCGATTAAATTTAAACCTAGTCACTGTGCCACAAAACCGCACAACAAAAATCAAATAACCCTTACCTTTTTCAACAACAGCAACCTCTTTTTCAATTTTAAAACCACTCAAACAAAGCCTCCACACAAAAAACTGAACCTTGCTTTGCGGCTGCAAAATAAGCCTTATTTTTGAATTGAAAAGATCTTTACAACCACAAACTATGTCAATGATTTCCAAACCGCCAAGCCCAGCTACAACAACTTCGCTCGCTCCAACAAATTTTCCGAACGCATTTTTAATTCCACTCGATTTTAAAAGCTTAACCTTATCACTAACCTTAAACTTTTCTACATTCCGTTTAGCATCAAGCAACGGTCCCTCTTTTTCATCAACTGCATATACCAAACAATTTTTGTTTATGGCAAGCCAAACAGCCAAACGTGCAGTGTCGCAACCAACATCAACAACAACCCTGCTTTCAATCAGATTCGCAATCGATTTCAATCTTTTCGATATCTTGATATTATAATTCATATTTTTTCAAAACACACCAATCAAAATTTTTAACTACATGGAAAAAACACTGCAACAAAGCTGCGTTAAAACAAGCTTTAAATTACAATTACAAGAAACTGCCTTTTTTGCCGATTCAAAACAATCAAAAACCCGCTTAACCGATTCAAAAAAAATTTTCAATTTTTCAGAATTACAACCAACAAATTCAAACTTTCGAACATAACCTTGCAACGCTGCAACAAACAAATCAAAAACCATCAACACCAAGCCTGAATCCGCCTCAATTTTAGCAGTAAACCGCAAAAAATTCAACTCATTTTTCTTATACCATGCTGAAAAAAGGCCAATCGCAATTTTCATTGCTTCCTGCCATTTTGAATTCTGCAAAATTAAACGAGCTTTTTCAACACTGCCTTCGCTTAAAACAACCACTTTTTTTAAATCTGATTCATCTAAATTCGAAAATTCTTCACGCAAAACTTTTTCACAATTTTTTTCATCACTGCAACTCACATTAACAAAAAAACAGCGCGATGAAATAGTTGGCAAAACTTCAAACCTACTGCATGCAGTCAGCAAAAAAACAACTCCTTTTGGCGGCTCTTCCAAAAGCTTCAAAAGCGCATTCGCTGCCGACAAATTAATATGACTGACACCATTAAGCAAAAAAACTTTAAACCCACCTTCAATCGGCTTCAAAAAAGCATTAAAACTAAGCTTTCTAGCTTCTGCCACCGATAGAGTCGATTTTTCAAAATAATCATCAACTCCAAATTCAAAATAATCAGCGTGATTTTGGCTCAAAAATTTTGTGCAACTATCACATTTAAAACACGGGCTTACTCCACTTTTTTTTTCACAAAAAACAGCCATTGCAAACCTTCTAGCAACAGCCTTAACCCCGAAAAAATCACTTCCACAAAACAAATAGGCATGTGAAAACTTATTGTTTCCAATCGCAGAATTCAAAACCAAATTTGCACCCTGTCCTCCACCAAAATCAAACAAACCTCTTTCCAAAAAAACCACCTCGCACCATGCCAAAACTAATTTCGCATAATTCAAATCTCAAACTATTGCGTCAAAACTAACTCAAACTATTGCGTCAAAACTAAAAATAAACTTAATCCACCAGCTATAGCGCAATAACCTGGCCTAAATCAAAAAAATCAACTTCATCTTTTAGTTTCCAAAGCTCATCAAAACCAAAACTTGATTGCTCAAATTTTTCATCGCACACCACCAAAACACTAGGGTTAACCACCAAATAATATTCATACATACTGCGAAGTGATGCATCTTTTTCTGTCTAATACCCGTATGGTGTCTGCTGGATGCGAAGCATCTAGCACGCCGTCATAACCTAAAAGCTTAGCAAGAACTCCATTGTTGTGCAACGTAGCATAAAACAAATCCGTATAATAAAACGGTTTATCGTTTTTCATCATTAACCTGTCAAACTCTTTTGCAAAATCCTTGTCGTGTAAAATAACATCAAATCTCAAGAAATTATAAACATAACTATTAAACGTGTCATAGAACGCACAATCCACATCATCATAAGCCACATAACCATCGGCCTCACCCAATGGACGAACAAAATATGGAAAACTTCTCTTTCTCTTAAATCTTTTCTTATCATCCTCACTCATCTGTTTGTCTACCCTTTCAGCTTCCCGTTTTATATCTAGAACATTAAAGCCAAAGCTCTTTTTAAATGCCTTCCTAAACGGTTCAAAAATGCTAGAAAAAAGCAATCCATAACTTCTAGAATCAATCCCCCAGTTCAACAATAGTTCCGCCACGAAAAACCCATTCCACTCCTGCCTGCTCATTTTTAACTTTCTGTTCTGCAAAATGCTTGGCCAAGTGAAGCTGAGCAGTCGTATATAACCCGTGACCATTAAAATTTTCATTTTCATGTATAAGATCGACCTCAATAAGTCTTTTTCGCTTAAATCATTAAAATTCGCAACTCTCCCAGCAAAAAATTCACCATCCATCAAATCTTTTGCAAACTTATTGCCGTTAATTCCTCCTAGAAATTTAAATGATAAACTATTCCCTAAAAACTTCAACCTCATCGCATTGAAAACCACAACATTAAATTGATTGCAATTTTCATAAAATTTTATTAAAACGATCAAATCACTTTTGTCGCGCTGAATACTCCTTCTTAACCCAATCAAAAAAATTCATTCTTTCTAAATCAAACAAATCATTGCACACAATTAAAACTTCAGGGTTTACAATACCATATTCTACCACAACTTTCGGATCTCTATCTCTTTGCGCCATATCCGCATCGCTTATGACATCAAAACCCATAAGTTTTGCCAACAACCATTTATCTTGCAATACGGCAAAAAATTTATTAGTTACGTGAACTTTAGTTTTGTTCTTTTCCATCAACTCATTAAACCTTGAACAAAATTGTTTACTTTCTTCAACTCTAAAATTTAAAAAACAGTGCGCATAACCCAAAATATCATCCTCCAAATCAGTATAACATTCGTCATCATGAGCCGCTTTAATTTTATCTGCTGTAAAATCTTCTTTTCCTAATTTTATTAATTCATTCTCAAGATGTTGCCTAATATCCAAAACATCAAACCCGAAAGTTTCCTTAAACGCCTGAGAATATAACTCAAAAACCGAACTATAAACCAAATATTCCGGAACCATTTTGTTGAAAAGCTTATAGCTATCAGCTAATTCAGGATGCAAACAAAGCATGGTGTTTATAATATTTTCCAATCTTTTTTCACAAATAATCTTAGCCTTCTGCAAATCAATAGCCATTTCCACTACACCACCATCCGCAATGGAACGCCACTCAGCATCACAGCTCTTGTTTTTAATATTCTTTTTTGCAAAATTTTTAGCATAATTAGAATCCGACGCCGTATATAATCCATGCTTACTTGCAGAAACTGAATACTTTAAAAAGTTACAATGCCACTGCCCTCCGCACCAAAATTGACCATCTAGCAAACTGTCAGCATAACTCTTTTCAGGCACACCTCGATATACAATCTGAAATTTTTCGGGTTGCTCCTTCATTTTTTCAAATTCATCTTGTGAGGACCTTGTCATTTTTGAACAAGTTCTGCCATCATTTATTATAAAATTCTTGACATATTCCTCAAAATTTTCAGCAGTAACGCCCTTTGCATCGGAATCTTTAACAAACCCAATAACTTTACTGTAAAGTTTTTCTGCTTCATCCCTATATTCTTCTATGTTTATTACCGTTCCATAAGAAGACTCGGGATTATCGCCATATTTTCTTAAAGAAAACCGCCCCGATTTATGATCAATATACTTCGACAATTGATTTTTCTCACTAATTAATTCATTAAATGATTTTTCTTTTGTTGTTTCATTTTGAGCTCCAGCCTTAGCCTCATCAGCCGAAACAACCAAAAAATTTGAACCCCAACCACAAAAAACAACCAAACTAACCACTACCGCCAAAACTTTAGATCTAACCCTATTTTTTGAACTCATTTGAACACAACCTCCAAAATTTTAATCACTATATAAAAACCAAATCTAGCTAAACCAACAAATTCTAATTGATGTTAACATCCACACAACAAAAAACAACAAAACCAAACCCAACAGCAACCGTCAAAACTGCAACCCTTGTTTTCAATTTCAAAAACTTCGTCAATTCAACAACACTTCCTCTAAAATATAAAATAAATTATTTAAAACAACCTTGCCTAAAATTTTCACCTTCGCTTTTTAAAGTCAACTGCAGCCTTAATAAAACTCACAAAAAGCGGATGAGGTCGATTAGGACGCGATCTAAACTCTGGATGAAACTGCGTGCCAACAAACCATTCATGATTTTTTAGTTCAACCATCTCAACCAATTTCCCATCAGGCGACAAACCACAAACCAAAAGCCCCGCAGCCTCCATCTGCTGCCTATAGGAGCCAACGACCTCAAACCTGTGCCTGTGCCGTTCAAAAACGCTAGACTCGCCATATATTTTGCTGCACATAGAATCCGGCAAAACCCTGCACTCATAGCGGCCTAACCGCATTGTTCCACCCTTTTTAGAAACATTTTTTTGACTTGGCATTATATCAATAACTTTATTGTTCGAAACCGAATTAAATTCTGCCGAATCAGCGTCTGCAATTTCAACCTTGTTGCGCAAAATTTCAACAACCATCAGCTGCATCCCAAGACATATTCCAAAACATGGAATCCCTTGCTCCCTACAAAAACCTATAGCCAAAAGCATGCCTTCAATTCCGCGGCTTCCAAAACCACCCGGAACCAAAACTCCATCGCAACTTTTCAGCTCACTTGCAACCCCCTCAGACGTTTTAAAGCTCTGCGAATCAGAATCAAAATATTGCACATTAACTCTAACACCATTTTGTAAACCTCCGTGATGTAGAGCTTCAACCACTGAAATATAGGCATCGGGCAATTTAACATATTTTCCGACCAAACCTATTGTTATGTCGCCCCCCCGATTAGCATCTTTAAGTTTTTTCAACATTTCAAGCCATTTTTCATTTTTGGGCTTCACACTTTCAAGCTTCAAATGTAAACAAACGCGCTTTGCAAACCCGCCATCTTCTAAAATCATTGGAACCTCGTAAATAGAATCAGCAGTTGGATTTTGAATAACATCAGCAACATCAACATTGCAAAACAGCCCGATTTTTTCAACAATTTTTGGCCCCATAAGTTTATCAGTTCTGCACACCACAATGTTTGGTCTGATCCCAAACGACAAAAGCCTTGCAACCGAATGTTGCGTAGGCTTAGATTTTAGCTCGTTCGAACCCGGAATACCAGGAACCAGCGTGACGTGAACGTAGGCAACGTTTTCAGGCTTATTCTCAAGCCCAATCTGCCTTATCGCTTCAATGAAAGGTTGAATCTCAATATCACCAACTGTTCCCCCAATTTCGGTTATTATTATATCGCTTTTAGTTGCCTTCGCCGCGCCATAAACCTTTGATTTTATTTCATTTGTTATATGTGGAATAACCTGAATCGTTTCACCTAAATAATCACCAGCTCGTTCTTTTTGCAAAACATTCCAGTAAATTTTGCCTGTTGTAACATTCGAATCAACCGACAAATTCTCATCAATAAAACGTTCATAGTGCCCCAAATCAAGGTCAGTTTCTGCGCCATCATCGGTTACAAAAACTTCACCATGTTGATAGGGGTTCATGGTTCCCGAATCAAGATTTATGTAGGGATCAAACTTTTGAATCGTCACCCTATAACCCCTGTTTTTTAAAAGCCTGCCAAGTGAAGCTGCAACTATTCCCTTGCCAAGCCCCGAAATAACTCCACCTGTTACAAAAACATATTTCACCATTTAATTTTTAAACCACCATTCCTGCTCACAACTAAATCATTCTAAAAACCTAAACTAAAGCTCCATGCCCCCGATTAAATTCCCATCAACACAGGCGAAACCTGACGACAAATTTTCGCTGTAAACAAAAACTCTGCCCTAATTTAAATTCTCCACATAAATTTTGCCATGGTTGAAACCATATATTCGTATTTTCCTGAACCATAGTCGACAATATGAGACGACAAACCATCAGGCTCGGAAACACAACCAATAGGCAACGAAATTGAAACAACCGTTTTGCCGTCGCCAGAATCAATTGTTAACGTGCCGCCAACATTCTCTATATATATTGCAACATAGGTTAAACCAAGACCGCAACCAGCAACGTCGCCGGTTGCGCTATCATATGAAAAATAGGGAACTGTGACCTTGTCCAAAATCTGCGGACTTATTCCAGTGCCATGATCGAAAACATCAATTCGCAAAAAATCATTCCCAGTTTTTTGTGCAACAACTCTAATTTCTTTGTTTTCCACATTGAACATATAAGCATTACAAATCAAATGGAACAACGCCAAACTAAATTGATGAATGTCAATATCACAAAAAACCTTATCAGAAGGAACCTCCCAAAAGAACGAAACTCCCGATTTTTGCATGAGCGAATTAACCGTTGAACAAAGCGCATCAATTTCACTAAATATGTCAACCGCTTCAAGATTGGTTTTGCCTTGCAACAACAAATTATATTCACGATATACGTTGACTGCACGAAGAACTCGATAGGTTGAGTTTGCAATCTTGTCAAGATAACGCAAACTTGCCATGTCATTTTGTTTTTCTAAAACCTTGTTTAAACACGACATAGACTGAAAAATTTGATGAGACGAATTCCTGGCAACAGAATCCAAAATCTCTGAAGCGCTTAACGAAATCAGCGTGTCAAAAGTTGAAGTGAATGGCCAACTTTCGGCAACCTCTAAGAAGAAATTTTTTTCAAAAGGCCTAAGCAAAATTTTGTAATATTGCCCATCACAAATAAAAACCTTAGTTGTCTCCTCGCTAGGATCATTAAGCTGCAAAACATATTGCCTAAACTTACGAGCTTTAAACAAATCATCAGCCGCCTCATTATGCCACAATACTTCACGCGTATTACAAAAAAAGACCGGCGTTTTTAAATTTTCGTAGAATTTTTTTATAGAACTGTCAATTTCAACATCAAACTTCCTATTTTCCATATAATACTCCAGTCAAGTCTAAAAATTTTATTTTAATTTTAATATTTATAAAACTAACATAAAATTAAAGTTTGCTAAAAAATTCAGTAACAACCCGAAACTAAACCCATGCACTATGTTAAAAACAAAAATAACAAAAAAATTTAAAAAAAAATTTAAACAATCAACATTATTAAACAACTAACATTAATAATCCAACACTGCAGTATAGTCCAACAAAATTCAATAGTCAAGAAAATACCGTGATAATGTCAAAAATTATAGAAATTTGCCCAATTAAGCACTAAATTTTGCTGAAAAAGCAAAAAATATGCAAAAAATACTGCTTAAATCACGTAATATAACTCAGCAAAAAACAAAACTCAAACTAAAAATCCAATTAGCACATTTTAATCAAAATTTAACTACCGCAACTGGGATATTCTTCATGGTTTATATACTATGACACGTTAGCGCTGACACCAAGCTCGATTTTTCTAATTTTGTTTAAACCAACCTTTAAAACTTAAATAAATCAACCGCATTTCAAATATAAACAATTGTTAAAACAAAAACACAATCAGCAATTTTATTGAATTTCAAATGTTTTTTACAAAAACTTGTAATTGCTTAAATTTTATACTATAATTGCTTATGACTACAAATTCTTGAAACAAATTTTTGGGAGGTTTTTTAACATGGCAATTAAAGTTGGAATAAATGGTTTCGGCAGAATAGGTCGTTTGGTGTTCAGGGCTGGTCTTAAAAACCCAAGCATTGAATTCACTGCAATAAACGATCCTTTCATGAGCCCTGAATATTGTGCCTACATGCTGCGATATGACACAGTTCATGGCAGATTTGATGGCGACATATCTTACACCGATGACTCAATCATAGTTGACGGGAAAAAAATAAAATTCTTTGACAAGATGCAACCAGGCGAAATTCCATGGGGCAGCTGCAACACTTGTTTCGTAGTTGAATCAACCGGCGTTTTTTGCACAACCGAAAAAGCTTCGGCACATTTGAACGGAGGCGCAAAAAAAGTAGTTATTTCTGCACCTGCAAAAGATGAACAAACCCCAACCTTTGTTTGCGGCGTAAACCTAGACAAATACGATAAAAGCATGAAAGTTGTGTCTAATGCATCGTGCACAACCAACTGCTTAGCTCCGCTAGTTAAGGTTGTTCATGAAAATTTCGGCATAAAAGAAGGCTTAATGACCACGGTTCATTCAACCACAGGAACCCAAAAAACCGTTGATGGCCCATCTAAAAAAGATTGGAGAGGCGGCAGAGCCGCTAACGGAAACATAATTCCATCATCCACCGGAGCCGCAAAGGCATGCGCACTAGTTATTCCTGAAATGAAAGGCAAACTAACCGGAATGTCTATGCGCGTGCCGACGTTAGATGTTTCTGTTGTTGATTTAACCGCAAGCCTCGAAACCAAAACAACCTATGATCAAATCTGCAGTGCCATAAAAGCAGCCTCAGAAGGCAAATTGAAAAATATTTTAGGCTACACAAGCGACCAGGTTGTTTCATCCGATTTCATCGGCGATTGCCACACATCAATTTTTGATGAAAAAGCTGGAATAATGT
Source organism: Oscillospiraceae bacterium (assembly GCA_045642305.1). Taxonomy (GTDB): domain Bacteria; phylum Bacillota; class Clostridia; order Oscillospirales; family Ruminococcaceae; genus RUG12519. The sequence goes on from JAZUIR010000014.1 coordinate 11,097, forward strand.
TAAACGATCACTTTGTTAAACTAGTTTCGTGGTATGACAACGAATGGGGCTACAGCAACAAAGTTTTGAACCTAATCGAACACATGAACAAAATTGACAACAATTAACAATTAACTTAATCAACTTATTAGATTACAGTTTCACGGTTTTAAGTTACGTGGTCGAGTGGAGCTAAAAAATTAAATTCAACCCTAGAATTATACTAGGGTTTCTGCTTCGATGTTGGTTTGTCTTTGATTTTTTATAAAAAGCTGTAATATAAACTTTAATTATACTATTGCCAATATTTCTGCAAAACCAAGTGCAAATATAATTTTGTTAATCCTGCAGTTTTAATCATCTTATTCGCAAAATTCTAACTGACAGGTTTGAAAATACTCAACAAACAATC
>JAZUIR010000015.1:0-1539 GCA_045642305.1 Oscillospiraceae bacterium
TTTAGGTAGTGATTTTAAATTTTAATTTGCTAAAATTTGTTAATTTTTATTTTAAACAAAAATTTAAGAAGGTATTAAATATGAAAAGAATCAGTATACTAGGAAGCACTGGTTCGATTGGAACTCAAACTCTAGATGTTATTGATCATCTTGGTTTTGAAGTTGTTGCCATATCTGCTTTTAGAAATATTGAACTTTTGGAACAACAAGCCAGAAGGTTTAAACCGAAGCTGGTTTGCATATTTGATGAATCACTTTTTAAGAAACTAAAAACTAATTTAGCCGATTGCTCGATTAAAGTTGTTAGCAAAATGGAAGGTTTGTGTGAAATTGCAAGCCTGAATTATGCAGATTTAATTTTTAACGCTATTGTAGGAACTTGTGGTTTACTTCCAACTGTTGTGGCTTTGCAAAATAAAAAAGATGTTGCAATGGCAAACAAAGAATCTATTGTTGTTGCTGGAAAATTACTATTTGATTTGGCTAAACAGAATTGTTGCAAAATTTTGCCAGTTGATAGCGAACATTCTGCAATTTTACAGTGCATAGATCAACAAAATGCTGACAAAATTTCAAAATTAATTTTAACTGCAAGCGGTGGGCCATTTTTTGGAAAAACTCGAAAAGATTTAAAAAATGTTAAAATTAGTGATGCATTAAATCATCCTAATTGGAAAATGGGCAAGAAAATTTCAGTTGACAGCGCAACTTTAATAAACAAAGGTTTTGAACTAATTGAGGCCTGCTATTTTTTTGCAAAAAAACCTGAAGCAATTGAAATAGTTGTTCATCCACAATCATTGCTACATTCAGCTGTCAGTTATGTTGATGGAACAGTTATTGGTCAGTTTGGAAGAACTAATATGAAACTTCCAATTCAGTTTGCATTAACCTATCCAGAAAGGATTAAATCATTAGTTCGGCCATTTTCATTTTTTGATTGCAAAAATTTGAACTTTTTCAAACCTGATTATGAAACATTTGGTTGCTTGAAATTTTGCATTGATGCTATCAAGGCCGGCGGGTTTATTCCTGCAATTATTCATGCAGCAAATGAACAAGCAGTGGAGCTGTTTTTAAATGGAAAAATAGATTTCTTACAAATAGAACAACTCATTAAAAAGGCAATGCAAACGGAAATTAAGGAAAGCGTTTTTAATTTTGATTCGATTCTTGAAGTTATTAAACTGGTGAAAAATTATGTTTATGAAACGTCTAAAAAAATTAATTAAATTTTTATTTTTACAAAATGAAAGGCGGAATTGAGTTTGCAACAATTGGTTGAAGTAAAATTAAAAAATGGCTATATTTTTGATGGCAAAAAAATTTATGTTCAATCAATGTTAAACAAACCGGCATTTGATGTTGAAGCTAATGTTTTGCAAGCAAAAGAACTGGAATCAGCTGGTTGTGAAATTTTAAGGGTTGCTATAGCAAAAAAAGAAGATGTTAAACTGATTAAGGCAATAAAAAATCAAGTTCAAATTCCTATTGTTGCTGATGTTCATTTTGATCATAGAATCGCAATTTTAGCAGTTG
>JAZUIR010000016.1:0-1676 GCA_045642305.1 Oscillospiraceae bacterium
ATGGATGGTAATGGGAGATGGGCAAAAAAAAAGGCTTTGCCCCGTCATTTTGGTCATGTTGCTGGAGCTAAGATTATTAAAGATGTTGTTGTTTATTGTAATAAGTTGGGAATTAAATTTTTAACCTTGTTTGCATTTTCGACCGAAAATTGGAATAGGCCAAAAATTGAAGTTAGAGGTTTGATCACACTTATAAAAAATTATTTGAATCATATGGATGATTATTTAAAATATGGTGTTAAAGTTAGATTTTTTGGCGATTTAAAAATTTTTGGTGATGAAATGCAGAAACAGATGATGGAAGTTGAAAAAAAATTTGACAAAAATGGCGGCATGACTCTTGCAATTGCTGTAAATTATGGTGGAAGAAATGAGATTGTAAACACCGCAAAAAAAATTGCAGTTAAATTCAAAAACAATGAAATTGATTTAAACCAAGTTGACGAAAAATTTTTTAATAATAATCTTTATACACAAGGTTTTCCAGATGTTGATTTGCTGATTCGAACAGGGTGTGAGTTTCGAATATCGAACTTTTTGTTATGGCAGATAGCCTATGCAGAATTGATCTTTATGGATGATCTGCTTTGGCCAGATTTTAGGCCATATCATATTGATTTGGCGTTAGATCAGTTTAGTAAACGCAACAGAACATATGGTAAAGTTAGATGAGGGTTGATTGATTATGAAAATGAGAATTATTAGTGCAACTTTTGGGCTAGCTTTTTTATTTTTTGTTTTATGTTTTTACAACACTATTATCCTAAATTTAGCAGTTGCTTTGGTTTGTTCAATAATGGTTTTTGAAGTTTTTAGGACAACAAAAATTTTGGAACAATCATTTTTTGCTTTTATTGTTTGTGAAATTTTTTGTATTGCATATTCTTTTCTAAAAATAAGTAAAATTGATGATACGAAAGATTCCTTTCTGATTGGTTATGGCAAAAATTTTTTTAGAATAAGCAGAACCATCAACATGAAAGACCTATGTTTGATTGGTTATGGTGTTATTTTTTTGTTTTTTTTGTTTAAAAACTACAAAACCATAAAAATCGAAAATTTAATTTTCACCTTTTCGTTTTCAATGTTTTTGACTCTTTCAACCAACGTTTTGTTAGGAATCAGAACAAATTTTAAGCCCTACGGAATATATTATACGTTGTTGCTTTTTTCGGTTGCATGGGTTTGCGACACCGGAGCCTATTTCATAGGTATGCGATTTGGTAAAAACAAGCTTGCTCCACAAATTAGCCCAAAAAAAACTATTGAAGGGGCAGTTGGTGGAGTTGTTTTCAGTTTTATCGTAATTTTTACGGTTAGTTTAGCATATTTTAAATTTTTTTGTGATTTCAAATCAATTAACTATTTTAGTTTGGTGTTTGTAATTTTGGTTGGTTCGATTTTCGCCATACTAGGAGATTTGAGTATGTCAATGGTAAAAAGAAGCTATGAAATTAAAGATTTTGGCAACATAATGCGGGGGCATGGTGGAATTTTAGATCGGTTTGATAGTTGGATTTTTGTTTCTGTCGTAACCTATCCCTGGCTTTTGCATTTTCCTATAATAGGTTTAGTTTAAGATTACTAAAAAACAAGATAAATTTAATTTTTAATTAAACGATAAATATTAGAGCCATAATTGTAATTAAAAAAATTAACATATTTTTTATTATTTT
>JAZUIR010000017.1:0-3073 GCA_045642305.1 Oscillospiraceae bacterium
TCAATTTCCAATCATATCACAACAAAAGTTTTGATTAAACCATAACATAACATTTTTAAAAAACTAAAATTTAAAAAACTAAAACCTGCCATAAAATTCCTAACATATTTTTTGATATAATTATTTGATATAATTAATTGAACAAAAAATATTGTAACTATTTTAAATATCGGAAAGGAAAAACAATGAATGCAGAAATAATAACAATAGGAAGCGAAATTTTAATCGGCGACATATTAAACACACATGCTCAATTTTTATCTAAACAACTAAACTCAATAGGAATAGATGTTTTATGGCACTCAAGCGTTGGCGATAATAAGACACGACTAGAGCAAATTTTAAAATTTGCAATCAGCAGAAGCGATTTAATTTTTCTAACCGGCGGGCTTGGCCCAACACAAGACGACATAACAAAACAAATTCTTTCAAAAACAATTTCAATGCCACTTATTGAAGATGCAACCCTTAAACTTAAAATAAAAGCAAAATTTAAGCAAAAAAATATATATATGCCGCAAAGCAACCTGAAACAAGCTCAAATTTTTGAAGGTTCCACGATTTTTGAAAACAAAAACGGAACAGCTCCTGGAATAGCTATAAAATTTGATGGCAAAACAATAATTCTGCTGCCAGGGCCGCCAAACGAGCTAGTTCCCATGTTTGAAAACGAAATTATGCCATTTCTGGAAAAACTAACAAACTGCGTAATTAAATCAAAAAATATATATCTTTATGGAATAACAGAATCACAGGTTGACGAAAAAATTGCTCATATTTTAAAAAACGAAACAAACCCCTCTGTTGGAATATATGCAAAACCTGAGCAAATTCGACTTAGAATAACCTGCAAAGCACAAAACGAAAACCAATGCGACAACCTAATCGAAAATATGTTTGAAAAAATTAAGCTAAAACTTGAAAGTTTCATATACTCAACAGACGAAGCAGGAATGGAACACGCGCTTGTTAAGGCTGCGCTAGAAAACAACAAAAAAATTGCAGTTGCCGAAAGCTGCACAGGAGGCCTCATAGCTTCAAAAATAGTTTCGGTTAAAAATGCAAGCAAATGCTTCAATTTTGCAGCCGTTTGCTATAGCAATGAAATGAAAGAAAAAATATTGAAGGTTAACCATGTAGACCTGGAAAAATTCGGAGCAGTCAGCTCACAAGTTGCACAACAAATGGCAAAAAGCGCTCAACTAATTTCAGGAGCTGATGTTGCAATTTCAACCACTGGAATTGCAGATTCAGGCGGCGAAAATGAGAAAAATAAACCAATTGGCCTAGTTTTTGTTGGCCTTGCAACCAATGAACAAACCATAGCATTCAAAGTTAATTTTCACAGCGACTCGTTTAATCAACGCAAAAAAATCATAAATTCAACTTCCCTTTTTGCAATGAATATCGCAAGAAAAACCATTTTGAACCTAGAAAATTAACTTGACTACAGAACATTAAAGTGATATTTTTTATTTATCAAAAATTGTTGATTATAACAAAAATTATTGATTATAAAAAATTTAAATAGATGTGGTGAATGTTAAAATGAAATTAGGTATGGTAGGTTTACCAAACGTTGGAAAAAGCACGCTATTCAACGCGCTATCGACCGGAAAAGCTGGTTGCGCCAACTACCCTTTCTGCACAATAGAACCAAACATTGGAAACGTTGCAGTTCCCGACAGCAGACTACAAAAACTTTCACAAATTTATCATCCAAAAAAAACAACTCCAGCAACCCTTGAGTTTGTTGACATAGCAGGCCTCGTTAAAGGAGCAAGCAAGGGTGAAGGCCTCGGAAACAAATTTTTAGCAAACATTAGGGAAGTTGACGCAATAATTCATGTAGTGCGCTGCTTTGAAGATTCAGATATTGTGCATGTTAATGGAAAAATAAACCCAGTAGGCGACATAGAAACAATAAATTTAGAACTTATTTTTTCTGACATAGAAACATTGACTAAACGAATCGAAAAACTTAAAAAACAAGCAAAAGGCGAAAAAAGCCTGAAAAAAACAATAGAACTGCTGCAAAAACTTTTATCATGGCTAGAAGATGGAAAAAATGCATTAAGTTTCAAAACAGACAATGAAGAAGATTCTAAAATGATAAAATCAATAAATTTGCTTTCAAACAAACCAACAATTTACGCTGCAAACCTTTCAGAAGAAGATTTTAAAAAAGGACTTGAAAATTGCAATAACCTGAAAAAGGTCGAAAAATTTACAAATAATTTGAACTGCGCTGTTTTCCCTATTTGCGCAAAAATAGAAGAAGATTTGACCGAGATGAAAGAGGATGAAAAACGCTTTTTTTTGAACGATTTAAAAATAGAAGAATCCGGACTTTTCAGAATAATCAAAACTAGCTACAACCTCTTAGGCCTAATTTCGTTTCTAACAGCAGGAACCGATGAAGTTCGAGCATGGACAATTAAAAAAGGAACAAAAGCTCCCCAAGCAGCCGGCAAAATCCACACAGATTTTGAACGCGGATTTATTTGTGCAGAAATTGTGAGCTTTGATGATTTCGTGAAGTGTAAAAACATGAACGAAGCCAAAGAAAAAGGCTTACTCCGAACTGAAGGAAAACAATATGTGGTAAATGATGGTGATATAATTCTTTTTAAATTCAACGTTTGAATCAAAAACCAAGTATTTTATAAAAGCTACTTAACAAATTAATATGAAAATGGAAAAACGTGGAAGTGTTTAGACATAAAATGTCAAAAGATTGTGAGATTTAAAAATGATAAAATGAATGAATCAACAATAGGAAATGATTTAAATATAAAAAACAAAAAACTACAAAAACATATCCTCTTGCAGGAGATTATCACTTCTACTTAAAGGAATACAAAAATGGAAATAGAAAGTTTGTTTGACCCTGATGATAAAATTCTAGGAGAATGTTCAATTTTGAAGGAAGTACAGCAAAAATATGAACACCAAAAAACATTAAAAAAGCAAGCAAGTAAACCAGAACAAGATGTCCTAGAATATGTTCGTAAAGGTCTAATAGAAAATCTAAAAAATGAACCAAACAGAGTAATAATAGAAAATTCTGATG
>JAZUIR010000018.1:0-10113 GCA_045642305.1 Oscillospiraceae bacterium
GCGCTTGATGATATGTTCTAATTTGATTAAACTTTTCACTTGTTACTCGATTTTTTAGTTTAAAATTTAAAGTCTTATCACATCGTTGAACACAGCATGGTATCGCGGTGGAATTATTTTGTCTATATGATACTTTCCAAAAAACCATTTTTTGAAATTTGTGTGGTTTCTTATTTCTTCTAAAATGTTGTTTATGTAGTTGCAGTGGAATTCTTCTGGGTTAAGGCAGTTTGCAATTGAGCTAGGTGCTTCGTGACTTAGAATTAAATCAAAGTCTTTCTTGGCGCGTTTTATGTTTCCTATAAGATTATCGATTTGACTTTTAAACGAAACCTTAACCGTCATGTTTTTAGATCCGTGATTTATGTTTGTTGAATTTTCATCGAACCCGCCGCCATACGTTAGAATTTTTTTGTTGTCTATTATATAGAATTCACCATTTAGTAGGTGAACCACATTTTCAAATATCATTCGAGCTCGGCCGCCGTTCCAGTTCGTGAGGGGGTAGCGCGCCAGAATTTGCTGATTATCAAAACACCCTTCTACGAAGGCCACTTTAAATTTTCTTTTAGAGAGCCATCTTAGGTTTTTTAGCTCTTCCTTTGAATCGTTCCATAGAAATCCGAAATCGCCGCAAATCAGGAGAGTGTCATTTTTTTTAATTTTTTTGTAGGTGGGGTTTTGCAAAAAAGGTTCCAATTGTCCATGTTTGTCGCCAGTAATCCAAATCAAAATTAAAACTCCCAACATTAAGCCCAAAATTTTAGATAAAAACTAATTTTTTTCATTGTAAATCATTTTTTGGAGAATGTCTATATGAAAATTACTAAAAATTTATATATACATATCACTGTGTTATTTACTTTAATGTGTGCGTTTTTCATTTTTTTTGTTGGTTTACCTGTGTTTGCTAATGATGAAGACAGTAATATTTATGGTTTTGATTTCGCTGTTTCGAGCGATGCAATATATTTTATTAACGTTGATACAGGAACTGTGATTTTTGAAAAAAATAAGAATAAAAAAATTCCGGCTGCTGCTCTTGTAAAAATGATGACTATTAGTTTGATTTTGGAGTCGATTTCGCCTGATGAATTTGATGAAGTTTTGGGTCAAGAGCTTGTTGCAAAGCAGGAGATTTTCGATAGGTTATATCGTAAAGAGGCAGCAAATTCTGACATTCGAAACGGTGAAAAAGTTTGCATAAGAGATTTAATATATGCTTCGATTTTGAGATCGGCCTGCGAAGCCACTATGATGTTGGTGGAGCATTTTTCGGGAGGAGATGTTGATGGTTTTGTTAAAAAAATGAATTTGAAAGCTAAGGAAATTGGCCTTAAAAACACTAATTTCACTGATCCTGATGGCCTTGATGTTGAAGCTCAGTTCACAACAGCCTATGATGCTTATTTGTTAACAAAACATTGTTTTAAAAATCAGTTTTTCGCAAAAGTGGCTACAACTTCGAGTTATGAAATGCAGCCGACCAATAAACATGAAAAATCGCGCACAATAATTCACTCTAACTATATGACTAATATAGGGCTTGGTGGCAAGCAATATTATGATAAGCGGGTTCAAGGCATAAAGACAGGAGCTTTTGCAAATTTTTATAATTTAATTAGCATGGCTAAAAATGAAACCTATACCTATATGTTGGTTGTGCTTGGTGCTCCAAAAAACGCCGGTGAGAATGGAGCTTTTGCTGATTCTAATAATTTTTATAATTTCGCATTTAAAAACCTAAAATTTGAAACTGTTTCGGTTCCTGGTGAAAAATTTATTCCAAATCATGTTAAGGTTAATTTGGGGCAATCAACCGACAACCTGGTTTTGACAACGAAAAATCAGGTCACCTTGCTGCTTCCAAAATCAATCGATAGTTCTACAATATTTTGGGACACATCAAATCTTCCTAAGGAGGTTTTAGCTCCCATAAAAAAAGGCCGAAAAATTGGAACAGTGAATTTAAAACTTGCCGGTAAAACAATTGCAACGGTTGAAACTGTTGCTTGTGAAAACGTTGAGCTTGATTTTTTAGCATTTATCTATGTTTGCATAGTTAAGGTTTTTAAATATTTGTGGATAGTTGTTTTAGTTGTTGTTTTGTTCTTTTTGATTTTGTGGTTTATTGAAAAAAACAATTCAAATAAGCGATTAAATTTTGGTAGGAAAATAAAATTCAAGAAGAGGAATCGCAAAAAAATAAAGGTTGATCGGTTGAAAAAACTGTGAAGGTTAGGTTGTTTGAAGTTTACGGTCATGTTTTAGGTTGAACATTTTCAGCGATAGGCAATTGAAGCAAAGCAAAAGAATCAGAAAAACTATTCCTGTTATGGAACTGGAAACTGTGATTTGTAAAAAATTCGAAAGAGTTTGTTTCAAAAGTGGTTGCAAGCTTACTCCAAATATTGATGCTATGGTGATTGCTGCGAGCGGTTTTAAAATCAGTTTGTTCAAAGAAAGCGGCAGCGAGGTAGTTTTTAGCCCGCACCCTAAATATAGCAAAAATGTGAATATGTTTGAAACATACATAACAACGATAAAGTTGTTTAGTCCGCCTTTTGGAACGAAGATTGCAATTAAAATTATTCGAGTAATTGCATCAATAATATTATATTTCATGGCAGCGATTTGCTTGCCAATTGAGTTTAAAATTCCAATTATTATGATTTGAACATATAAAAAAGGGCATAGGCCAGCAAGTGATTTCATAATGGGGCCGACTTGTTGGTTGCTGTAAAACATTGTGGCGATTTGATTTGAAAAGGTTAAAAAAATTGCCGAGGAATATATTCCAAGCAGAATTGTTAGTTGCAAAGCCTTTTCGCATGCAATCATAACATTGCGCCATTGTTTACTGGCGTTTGCTCCTGAAAGTTCGGGAACCAAAACTGTGATTATTGCTTGCAAAAATGAGGTAGGAAACAAAATTAAGGGCAAGGCCATTCCTCGAATTATGCCATATGTTGCGGTGGCGACGGTTGAGTTTCCGGCTGTGAAAATTTTAAAACATTCTATTACTAGAACGCTTTCAACTAATCTGAGCGCGGCGTTAAGGGTTGAGCTTAGTTGAATAGGAATTGAAATTTTTAGCATCGTTTTAAAAATATATTTTGCTTTTTGCGGTTTTGTGGGTTTTAATTGTTGTTTGTTTTTAAAAAACTTTTCCAGGTAGAAGAATATTGTCAAATATAAGGCTGAAGCAACTTCGCCTATTGTCATGCTAATCGAAATGAGGGCGCATGCGGCTGAAGTGTTTTTGACAATAAAAAAAGTGATTAAGCAAAATGCGGCAATCATTTTTATGGTTTGTTCTATTATGCTGGCGTTGGATGGGTGACTGGCCTTTCTTACTGCAAAAAAATAGCCTTTGAGGCAGGCGGCGGCAGCCATGAAAGGAATTCCTGGAGCTATGAACCAAATTGAGCTTATGGTTTGTTTCTCGTGGAGCAAAAAAATGCCTATGGGTTTTGCAAAAATTAGTAGCGTGGCAGAAACTAAAATGCTAAGTGATAGAATCCAAATCATTGAAATTTTAAGAATTTTGCCGGGTGAACCATGTTTTTTTATGGCAAAGTTTTCGGCTATCATTCGTGAAACTGAAAATGTTATGCCAGATGTTGCAAATGTTGCCACCATCATGTAGAGAGACATAATTAATTGATATATTCCCATGCCTTGAGCGCCAATTTTTTCGGCGATATATATTCTGAAAAAAAAGCCCAGGATTCGAATTATTATTGAAGCGATTAGAACCACAATCGTTCCTTTTATTATTGCTTTTTTTTGCATTTTTAAGGTTTCCTTTCAACAGGGTTTTTATAAACTGCTTTTTTGAATCTTTTAAATTAAAAATATGCTTGAACAGGCCTATTTAGAATGTTGTTTTAATTAATTAGAACTTAATTTGATTGAAAATTGTTGTTTTAGTTGCTATAATAACCTAAGCGCAAATTAATTTTTTTGAAAATGGGAGTTTGTGTGTTTTTATGGATTTAAAAACCGAAAAGAATCTTTGTAAATTGGCTTGTGAGCTCAGAATTATGGTTCTAAAGAGCATATGTTTAGCTCAATCAGGTCATCCGGGCGGTTCGCTTTCGTGTGTTGATTTTTTAACATACTTATATTTTAAGGAGCTTAGAATTGATCCTAAAAATTTGCATGACCCTTCAAGAGACAGGCTCGTTCTTTCGAAGGGTCATGCAGCTCCGGCTCTATATGCTGTTTTGGCAAAGAGGGGTTTTTTTGATGAAAGCAGCCTCAGTGATTTACGAAAGCTTGGTTCTTTTTTGCAGGGTCACCCAAATATGAATACAACTCCTGGAGTTGAGATGTCGACAGGTTCGCTTGGTCAGGGCATTAGTTCGGCTTGCGGAATGGCCCTTGGCATTAAAATGGACAAGCATATGGCAAATGTTTTTTGTTTGATGGGTGATGGAGAAATAGAGGAAGGACAGGTATATGAGGCCCTGATGTTTGCGTCGCATTATTGTTTAAATAATTTGTGTGTTATAGTTGACAATAATGGTTTGCAGCTTGATGGAACCATTGAGCAGGTTGCCGGGCTTTGTAAAATTGCAGAAAAATTTTCTGCATTTGGTTTTGAGGTTGTTGAAATAGATGGTCATAATTTTTTCGAGATTGAACAGGCAATTGAAAAGTTTAAGTGTTTTAAAAGAGCTGAAAAATCACCTTTTGCAATAATTATGAAAACCAGTAAGGGTCATGGTGTGTCGTTTATGGAAGGAAATGTTTCTTGGCATGGGGTAGCGCCATTGATTGACGAATTCGAAAAAGCGGCAGCGGAATTAAAGGATCAGATTTTAAAATTGGATTAGTACAGCCAGGGGGAATGCAAAATATGGAAACAAAAAAGGCAACTAGAGATAGTTTTGGCCAGGCTTTGGTTGAAGAAGGTAGATTAAATAAACAAATTGTTGTGTTGGATGCTGATTTGGCTTCGTCGACCCGAACGGCACTTTTTCAAAAGGAGTTTGGAGATCGGTTTTTTAATTGTGGAATTTCGGAATGTAATATGATTGGGGTTGGAGCAGGGCTTTCAACCTGTGGGAAAATTCCGTTTGTTGCAAGTTTTGCAATGTTTAGCGTTGCTAGGGCCTTTGAGCAGATTCGTAATTCGGTTGTCTATGCAGGCTTGAATGTTAAAATAGTTGGTTCGCACGCAGGTCTTTGTTCTGGAAAAGATGGCGCTACGCATCAGTGTCTTGAAGATTTTGCTTTGATGCGTTCCATAGCCGATATGGTTATTGTTTGCCCGTGTGATCATTTTGAAACTTTAGCTGCTGTCAGGGCAATAGCGAGGTTTAACGGCCCAACCTATTTGCGGCTTAGCAAACTTGCAGTTGATTTTGTTAACGATGTTTCGTGTTTTGAAAAATTTGAAATTGGCAAAGGTGTTGTTTTAAGAAGTGGAAATGATTTGACAATTATTGCAACAGGAACAATGGTTTCGTTTTCGTTGCAGGTTGCTCAAATGCTGCAGCAGATTGGAATAAGCGCAGGTGTTATAAATATTCACACTATTAAGCCAATTGATGAAGAGTTAATTTTGAAGGCAGCAGCAAAAACTGGGCTTATTGTTGTGGTTGAGGAACACAATGTGATTGGGGGTTTGGGTGATTGTGTTTGTTCGATTGTTTGCGGTAGTGGAGTTGTTTGTGTAGTAAAGAAGATTGGAGTAAACGATGAATTTGGTCAATCGGGAGATGAATTAGAGCTTTTGCAGCATTATGGTTTGAACGCTTTTGAAATTTTTAAAAAGGTTAAAATTTTTGTGAAAGATGTTTTAAATTTAGAAGTTTGATTTTATAGTTGTGCATTTAGTTTTGGAGGTTTGGTTTTTGAGCTTGAATTTTGATGATAAAGAATCTGGTTTAGGTGATTTTGAAAGTGTTTTGCCGAGTCAGGGGTTGTCGACAGATCAGGTTAGAAGGCTTACTGAATCAGGCTTTAGCAACGTTTTAAAGAATGATTCATATAAAACTGTGTGGCAGATAATTTTTGATAATGTTTTCACGTTTTTTAATTTAGTATTTTGTATTTTGAGTTTGTTTTTGTTAATTGCTCATTCCTATAAAGATATGCTTTTCATGTTTGTGATTGTTTTAAACACGTCAATTGGAATTTTTCAACAGATTCGTTCTAAAATAAAACTCGACAAGTTAAATTTGATTTCGTCGCTGAAAACAGAAGTTATTCGAAATGGATTTCATCAAGCAATTGCTAATCATGAAATAGTTAAGGGAGATATAGTATCACTAAAAACTGGTGACCAGATAACTGTTGACGCTGTTGTTTTGAAGGGCAGTTTGCAGGCTGATGAGTCGCTTCTAACTGGTGAAACTGACCCTATTTTGAAGCAAGAAGGGTCTATTTTGTTGTCGGGCAGTTTTGTTTTGTCGGGTAATTGCTTGGCTAGGGTAAAAAATGTTGGAAAAAATTGCTATGCTAACAAGCTAACTCTAGAGGCGAAAAAAAATTCTAGGTCGGCAGAATCAGAAATGACGAGGTCGCTAAATTGTTTGATTCAAATAATAGGCGTGTTGCTTATTCCGATCGGGTTTTTAATGTTTGTAAAAGAAATTTTAGTGTTACATCACAGCTATGGTAAGGCTATTCAGGCAGTTGCTGCTTCAATTGTTGGAATGATTCCTGAAGGGCTATATTTGCTGACAAGTGTGGCGCTTGCGATTAGTGTTATGAAATTAATTAAATCGAAAACTTTGGTTCATGAAATGAGTTGTATTGAAATGCTTGCCAGGGTTGACGTGCTTTGTGTAGATAAAACAGGAACGATAACTCAACCCAAAATGGAGGTGGTTGGAGTTGTTTTTTTGGAGAATGTGCGGGCTAACGAAAAACATCTAACAGAAATTTTAAGCGAAGTAGTTTTTAATATGCCAGCTGACAGTGAAACGGCGGCCGCGTTGAAGCGCCATTTTAAAACTCATTTGGGGTTTGTTGTGAAAAGAATTCATCCGTTTTTGTCATCAACAAAATGGTTTGCTGTTGAGTTTGAAAAAGAAGGAACTTTCTTGTTGGGGGCTGCTGATTTTATTTTGTGCGAAAAATATTATATGATTTCAAGCAGAGTTGAGGAGTTTGCGGTTGAAGGTAAGAGAGTTTTGTTGTTTGCAGAGCTTAGTGGCGGCAGGGTTTTAGATGGTGAAATAGAAGGCGAAGTTGAGCCGATTTGTTTGGTTTTGATTGAGAACCCTATTCGATTTTCGGCCGAGAAAACTTTTCGATTTTTTGAACAAAAAGGAGTGGAAATAAAAGTCATTTCTGGTGATAATCCGGTTGCTGTGTCGTCTATATGTAGAAAGATTCATTTGAAAAATGCGGAGAATTTTGTTGATGCTTCAAAGCTTAAAACCGAGGAAGAAATTGAAGAAGCTTTGAATTCAAAAACGGTTTTTGGACGGGTTAGCCCCTCACAAAAGCGGCAGTTTGTTAAAATATTACAGAAAAAAGGCAAACATACTGTTGCTATGACGGGTGATGGAGTAAATGATGTTTTGGCGCTTAGGCAGGCAGATGTTGGGGTTGCCATGGCTTCAGGAAGTAGTGCAGCAAGCCAGGCAGCCGCTATTGTTCTTTTGAATTCAAATTTTGCTTCCATGCCAAAGATTGTTCATGAGGGGCAGCGGGTTATAAACAACATTGAACGAAGCGCTGCTCTTTTTTTGGTTAAGAACATTTTTTCGTTTTGTTTTGCGGTTCTAACAATATTTTTCAAGATTGGTTTTCCGATAACGCCGTTTCAGTCGTCGTGTATAAGTTTTTTAACTATAGGAACTCCATCGTTTTTGCTGACCTTGGAAAACACTGCGGGCATAATTAAAGGCAAGTTTTTGAATAATGTTTTTAAAAAGGCGTTGCCTGGAGGTTTTTGTAATGTTCTAGTTGTGTTGTTTGTGCAGGTTTTAACGCAAAAAATAGGGTTTTCTGATGATGAAACTTCGGCATTTTGTGTGGTTGTTATTGCGTTTAACGGGCTGCCAATTTTGTTTGAGTTATGTAGACCGATGAACTGGAAACGTAATTTGGTGTTTTCAATTACTGCAGGTTTGATGATAATATCTTTTGGTTTTTTGGTTTTTTCATCACGTTTTTCATATTTTAATTTTTTTTCGAACTATTTTGTAATATTTCTTATAAGCATGTTTTTTTTGATTGACTATTTTGTTTTGCGTGTGTTGACTATTTTGTTTAGTTTCAAAATTTTCAGAAGGCTTTTCAGGCTTATTAAACTTGGTGTGAAAAATTTTTTGAAATTTTTAAGACAGGGAAATGTTAACTAAATTTTTAAATCGTTGCAAATAGGCTTAGTTGCTATGTAGCCTGCTGAGACTATAGTTTTTAATTTAAAAATCAGCAGGTTTTTTGTTTTTATATTAAAACATTGCGAGCATTTGCTCGATTGTTTGGCCTTTTTTGTGTAGTTTGTTGAAGTTGTTATAGTTTAGGCAGTTGCCTCCAAAAACTTGGGTTAATTCGTTTTTGTGTAGTTTTTGAACTTGTTGTTTGAATCGTGCTGCCTTGATTAAATCGAATACTGAAAAATTATAGCCGTTATTTTTTGCAAATGATAAAATTTTGCTTATTTGTTCTTCTCTGTTAAGTTTTTTTTGTTGAATCTTATAAACTTGCATTCTTATAATTGGGTTGGCGTAAAAATCTATAATGAATTGTTTAGCGCTTTGAAATGACATCTAAATTTCGCCTCTTTAAAAAATTTGTAGTAGTAATTTTAATTTTTAATTAAATTAATCAAAAGCCTAGAACTAGTGGGTTGCTTTTAATTAATTTTTTGGTTTACCACAGCGAGTTCCAAAAATTTTTAGTTTTGTCGGCCAAATTTTCGATTGGGTTGTTTGAGTTTTTGCCATCGCTGCCGCCGCCGCCTGCAATTTTTTCGAGTTCTTGTGGAGTTAGGCTGCTTTTCATTTCGTTAAGCGCTGTTTGTAGTTCAGTTGGGTTGAAATTGAAACCGAGTTCTTTTGCTTTTGTTGCTATATATTCTAGTTTTGTGGGTTTTGATTCGAATTTTGAAAATGTGTTTTGAATTATATTAGCAATGCCGTTGTTTTTTTGTGTTGTTTCTGCTATGAATTTTTTTGCATCTTCAACTGACATAAAATAACCTTTCTTAAAAATATATTTATCTATATTTATTTAATTAAAAATTAAAATTAATTTATGATTTTGAGCTTTTTTGTTAGGTTTTGCAAAGTTGGGCTGCGAGGGCCTCTTGAATTTGCTGTTGTGTTGTTGAAGTTTTGATTTGTTGAGTTTAAGGTTTTAGTTTGGCTAAGTTTTGGGCTGAAACTTGCAATTTTTGGTTTGGTTTTTAATATCTTAATTTTGGAGTTCATTAAAAAACGCCTCCTTTAAATTAGTTGTATTTTAAATATTGCCAAATTTAAAAATTCTAATCATATGATTTAAACTATTTTTTAACTATTTTCAGCTAAGGTGTTGTTTAATCAAACTGTATAGATAGCCTTTATTTTTGATCAGTTGTTTGAAAGATCCTTCTTCTGCAATGGTTCCATTTTTTATAACGAAAATTTTGTCGCAACGTTTGATTGTTGATATTCTGCGAGTAACAAATATTTTTGTACATTCTAGTTTGCTTAAGGATTCGAATATTTTGTTTTGCAGATTTTCATCAAGAGCTGAGGTTGCTTCATCAAAAATCAAAATTTTTGGGTTGCAAGCAACTGCTCGTGCGATTAGAATGCGTTGGATTTGGCCCGATGAAAATTCATTGCCTTCTTGGGTTATTAAAGTGTTCATTTTCATTGGCATTTGTTTTATATCATCGGCTATTTGTGCAATTTCGGCTGCATGCCACGCTTTTTTCAATGTGAGGTGTTTGCTTGTTGCGGCTATGTTAAAAAAAATGTTGCCATTAAATAGTCCAGTATTTTGACGAACTATTCCTATTTTTTTGCGTAGTGATTGTAAATCAGTTGAGTTTAGGTTGTTATCATCAAAAAAAATTGAGCCTTTTGTTGGGGTTTCAAGGCCAATTATTAATCGAATTAGGGTTGATTTTGCGCACCCGGTTTTTCCAACAAAGGC
>JAZUIR010000019.1:0-4105 GCA_045642305.1 Oscillospiraceae bacterium
ACAAAACCTAGAAACCGAAGTAAGAATAAACTATGATAAACTCTTTGAAACTATTCATCAAAAAAACAATGAAGCAAAACAACCCGACCCAAAAGAAAAACAAAAAGCAATCGAAATAAACAATGAAAAAACAGTTGCTGATCACGTCAAATCAGCAAAAATTTTTGGAATAGAATTTAAAGCTAATCAAATCAGAACAATGCTCAGTCTTCCTTCAACTAACTTTTCAGTCACGTCATTCGACACAGAAAAAAACGAATTCGTGTTTAAATGCAAAGGAAACGGCCACTGCGTTGGACTCAGTCAAGAAGGAGCGATAAAAATGGCAAAAAAAGGCAAAAAACATGACGAAATAATAAAACACTACTACACAGGCGTAGAAATCACAAACATAGAAGAACTAAATTTAAACAACGACGATAAAGATAAAGACAGAGATAAAAATGAAAAATATGAAAAAATAAAAATAAATAGCTAAACCGTCTAAAAATTCTTAAAATTCCTAATCGTTAAAACATAATTCCCATTAACCTAGTTAAAAAATTTAATTCGTTTAGACTCTAACTCAAATTTGAAATATCAAACAAAATTTTTCAAGCTAGAATCTGCTTCAAAAATTTTCCTGTATATGAATTCGGGTTTTGTGCAACCTCTTCTGGAGTTCCTACTGCAACAATTTTACCACCATCGCTTCCACCTTCAGGGCCAAGATCAATTATTTGATCAGCTGTTTTCACAACATCTAAATTATGTTCAATTAAAAGAACTGTGTTTTTTCCATCAACAAACCTGTGTAAAATTTTCAATATTTTTTTAACATCATGCTGATGCAATCCAGTCGACATTTCATCTAAAATATATAGTGTTTTGCCTGTTGGAATCTTAGAAAGCTCAAATGCCAGCTTAACACGCTGAGCTTCTCCACCCGAAAGGGTTGTTGCGTTCTGACCAATTTTAATATAACCCAAACCAACCTCCGAAAGAGCCCTAAGTTTGCGCTGAATTCGAGGCTGATTATCAAAAAATTGTAGTGCAGTATCAACAGTCATGTTTAAAACATCATAGATGTTCTTGCCACAATATTTAACCTTCAAAGTTTCACGGTTATAGCGCCTGCCTCCACAAACTTCACAAGGAACATATACATCAGGCAAAAAATACATTTCCATTTTTACTATACCATCACCCTTGCATGCTTCACACCTGCCACCTTTAACATTAAAACTAAATCTGCCTGCTCCAAAGCCGTGAAGTTTAGCGTAACTCGTGTTTGCAAAAAGCTCCCTTATATTATCAAAAACTGTTGTATATGTTCCAGGATTTGAACGTGGGGTTTTACCAATAGGGCTTTGGTCTATACAAACTATTTTGTTTAAATTTTCCTCACCACTAACAGAACTAAATTTTCCCAAATTCAGTTTCGACCTATTAAATTTTCTCGCCAAATATCTATATATCACATTATTAACCAACGTACTTTTGCCTGAACCCGAAACCCCAGTTACGCAGGTTAAAGTTCCAAGTTTTATTTCAACATCTAAATTTTTTAAATTATTTTCACAGCAACCAAAAAATTTTAAACTCTTGCCAGTTCCATTTCGCCTTTGTTTAGGAACTTCAATTTTTTTCTTTCCAACCAAATATTGCCCAGTTATAGATTCCTTGCAATTTTTTATTTCATCAACCGACCCACAAAAAACAACCTTTCCGCCATGTTCACCCGCCTTTGGACCTATTTCAACCAAAAAATCTGCCGCCTTTATAGTATCTTCATCATGTTCAACAACAATAACACTATTACCCAAATCACGTAATTGTTTTAAACTATCTATAAGCTTTTTGTTGTCACGCTGATGAAGCCCTATGGAAGGCTCATCTAAAATATATAGAACACCAACCAAAGCTGATCCAATTTGATTAACCAATCGAATACGCTGACTCTCACCTCCCGACAAGGTTTTAGAACTCCGACTTAAAGTTAAATATTGCAAACCAACCGATTTTAGAAAATTTAACCTCAAAACTATTTCCTTTAAAATCGGTTTAGCCACTAAACTTTGACTTTTTTCAAACTTAAGATTTTTAATAAAATCCAAAGCCTCTAAAACATCCATTTCGGTAAAATCACTAATATTTTTGTTATTAATAGTCACCCCAAGTAAGGCAGTTTTAAGCCTTTTACCCTTGCATTTTGGACATGTCACTTCACACATATATTGCTCAATTTCATTTTTGATCCACTCACTTTTGCTTTCACTATAACGCTTTTGCAGATTATTTATTATGCCATTAAACGAAAGATCAAAAACTCCATCCATGAAATTAGTTTTTCTTGTTATTTTAACCTTTTCATCTTTAAGGCCGTAAAACAAAATATTTTTTACTTCGTCACTCAATTCAGAAAATGCAACATCTAAAGAAAATCCATATTTTTTAGAAAGCGCTTCATAATATGACCTAGCTAAATTATTACTACTTTCACCATACTTCCAACCAGGCGCTTGAATCGCTCCATTTTTTATTGACAAACTTTCATCGGGAACAATAAGCTTTTTCGAAACTTCAATTAGGCTACCAAGCCCCATGCAAACTTCACAAGCACCCAACGGATTATTAAATGAAAACATCTGTGGAGTAAGCTTTTCAATCGAAAAATCGTGTTTTGGGCAAGCATAGTCCTGCGAAAATAAAAAATCAGTTTTATTATTTAAATTAACAACAACAGTTTTGCTTGATAACTTAAAACCAACTTCCAAGCTATCAGTTAAGCGGGATTTTATTTTTTCACTAACAATTAACCGATCAATCACAACATCTATGCTATGTTTTTTATTTTTGTCAAGCTCTATTTCATCGAACAAACTAAAATAGATGCCATCAATTCGAACTTTCGAAAAGCCGTTCTTTTTTGCAAGCTCAATTTCTTTAACATATTTTCCTTTCTTATTTCTAACAACAGGCGCTAGAACCTGAATCTTCGAACCTTCAGGAAATTTTAATATTCTGTCAACAACCTCATCCACCGTTTGTTGTTTAATCTCTTCCCCACATATTGGGCAGTGCAAAATTCCAATTTGAGCATATAGAAGCCGAAAATAGTCATATATTTCCGTGACAGTTCCAACAGTTGAACGCGGGTTTTTATAGGTAGTTTTTTGATCTATCGCAATAGTTGGACAAAGCCCACTTATTTCAACAACATTTGGTTTTTTTATTTGCCCCAAAAACTGCCTAGCATATGACGACATTCCCTGCAAATAGCGACGTTGCCCTTCTGCGAAAATAGTGTCAAATGCAAGAGAACTCTTTCCAGAACCCGAAACTCCCGTGAAAACAACCAATTTGTTGTGTGGAATCTTTAAACTAATGTTTTTTAAATTATTTTCACTTGCACCTTTAACCACAATTTCAAACTTTTCCAAAACATATCCCCTAATTTTTAGTTTTAAACCCTACTCGCCTCTAAGATGCTTTATTTTATCTCTAATCTTTATTGCATATTCAAACTCCAGCATTTTTGCCGCCTGCTTCATTTCATTTTCAAGCCCCAAAATCAACTTCTTTCGCTCAGCCGACGTTAAATCGCTATTGTCGCCTTGATCAGAAAAATTCTTGTTAGAAATAGAAATTAAACCACGAATCTGCTTTTTAATTGTTTTTGGAACTATTCCATGCTTTTTATTGTAGGCCATTTGAATTTTCCGTCTGCGAGCTGTTTCACCAATAGCAAGCTCCATAGACTTAGTTACCTCATCGGCATATAGAATAACCTTACCATTCGCATTTCGAGCCGCCCTGCCAATTGTTTGAATTAACGAAGTCTCCGATCGCAAAAAGCCTTCCTTGTCGGCATCTAAAATGGCAACTAACGACACTTCGGGAATGTCAAGTCCTTCTCTTAACAAATTTATTCCGATTAAAACATCAAATCTGCCAAGCCTCAAATTGCGAATTATCTCAACCCGCTCTAGGGTGTCAATATCGGAATGCATATATTTTGCACTGATTTTAACTTTTTTAAAAAAATCAGCCAAATCTTCAGACATCTTTTTTGTTAGAGTTGTTATCAAAACCTTTTCATTCTTTGCAACTCGTTGATTTATCT
>JAZUIR010000020.1:0-2460 GCA_045642305.1 Oscillospiraceae bacterium
ACTTTTAAATTTTATTCTAAAAATATCAACTCAAACTTTCAACAAACTCGACTAAATGATCAACCGCCTGCTCTTCATCAACCCCATCCGCTAAAATCTCAATTAGAATCCCTCCGCTCACCCCTAACGCCAAAACCCTAAACAAGTTCTTAGCATCAACAAAATGTTCATCCTTCTTTAGCCAAATTATGGACTGAAACTGTTTTGCCTTATCTATAAAATAAGTGGCTGATTTAGAATGTAAACCCTTCCCTTTCGGGACCGAAACCTCACGAACACACATCTAAAAACCCCACAATCAAAAAATTATCTAAATCATAGAAACTTAAAACACAAATCACATCAAGTCTTGTTCAACAAATCAGGTCTAATCTTTTTAGTTAAGTCCAAAGCCTCTTTTTCACGCCATTGTTTTATTTTAGCATGATGACCCGACAATAAAACTTCAGGCACCGGCCTATTGTGCCACACTTGCGGCCTCGTATATTGTGGATATTCAAGTAAACCATCAAAATGACTCTCCTGCTCATAGCAATCGGAACTAGACAAAACCCCAGGCAATAATCTAACAACGCAATCCACAACAACTAAAGCAGCCAATTCTCCACCAGTTAGAACATAATCACCAATCGAAAGTTCATCATCAACTATTTCATCAACCACTCTCTGGTCTACACCCTCATAGTGACCACAAATTAAAAGCAAAGGCTTTTTCAATCTAGAAATCTGCAAAGCTTTTTTCTGATCAAAAACTTTTCCCTTAGGAGATAAATATATGACGTGCAAACCTGCAGGATTTCGGCTTAAAATATGCTCATAACATTTAAAAATCGGCTCAGCCATCATCAACATTCCATTACCGCCACCATAAGGCGCATCATCAACACTCCTATGTTTATTGAAAGCAAAATCTCGAATATTGTAAACACCAAACTCAACACAATTAAACCGAACAGCCCTCGATAGAATACTGCAATTCAAAACAGGCAAACAAATCTCAGGAAACAACGTCGCTAGATTAATGCTAAACATCAAACAAACCTTCCATTGGCTCAATAAAAATAACTTTTTTTTCTAAATCCTTACCACGAACAATTTCATCTACAACAGGGATCAAAAAATCCCGTCCACTTTCATCTCTAATTTTATATATATCGCTGGCACCATAATTTAGAACTTCTTCAACAACCCCATAAATAACATCGGAATTTAGAGAATCAACCACCACACAACCTATAAGATCTTTAACAAAACTCTTACCAGGCAACAAACGAAAATCTGACCTGCTAGCGTACAAAACCCTGCCAACCAGTTCTCTAGCTTTTTCCATATCATCAAATTCACAAAAACCCAACAGAACAAAATTATTGGCAAATTTTAAAAACTTCACACGAAGCTTAGTTGTTCCACCAGAATCTAAATATAGAAACTTAAAATGTTTAAAAACCTCACAACTATCACACCAATGCTCTAACTTGACAACACCAGAAACTCCATGAGTTCTCAAAACCTTACCAACTTCTAAAAACTTCCTCATCAAAAACTAAACTATATCGACTATAACCTTATAGCCTAACCTATTAGCAGCTGCTCGCATTATCGTGCGAATTGCCCTAGCTATTCTGCCTTGCTTTCCAATCACACGACCCTTGTCACCATCAGCAACATCGAGCCTGAAAACAATAACTCCTTCTTCATTAGGATCATCAACAGCAACCACAACAGAATCCTTGTCCTCAACCAAACCTTTAGCCATGTCGACTAACAAAGCCTTCATGTCTTCCAAACCTCTCATATCCTCCATGATAAACCTCCAAATTTTTATACAAACTAAATTATATTATTTTATTTTCCCTAAACAATCTGTCTACAACACCAGTTAACTTAGCTCCAACATTCATCCACGACTTAACCCTTTCAGAATCAACCTTTAAAAAAGAAGGTTCCTTAAAAGGGTCATAGATTCCAATCTCCTCAATAAATCTGCCATTTCTGGAACGACGAGAATCAGCAACAACAACCCTGTAAAAAGGAGCTTTCTTAGCACCTATCCTGCGCAATCTAATTTTTACAGCCACTTCAACATCTCCTTAAACTATATTTTCGATTTAAACTTACTAAACTCTAAAACCTGACGTGAGCCCCTTAAAACCTGACATAAACCCTTTTTTCAGCAGCCCCCCTTTATTTCCAAATTTCTTGAAAAATTTCTGCATCTGCGAAAACTGCCTTAGCAAAACATTCACATCAGCAACGCTCGTTCCACTACCAAGAGCCACCCTATTCTTGCGCTTAAAATTCATTATAGAAGGGCAACTTCGCTCTTTAGCAGTCATAGAAGAAATTATAGCCTTGATTTTAACCATCTTGTTCTCGCCGCTTTCATAATCTGATTCCTTTATCTTCCCGGAAATCCCTGGAATCATTTCAGCTATATTTCTGATAGATCCCATCTTTTCA
>JAZUIR010000021.1:0-4518 GCA_045642305.1 Oscillospiraceae bacterium
AAGAGAAGCAACCAAAACCAAAGAAAGAGAAGCAACCAAAACCAAAGAAAGAGAAGCAGCAAAAACCAAAGAAAGAGAAGCAGCAAAAGCTAAAGAAAGAGAAGCAGCAAAAGCCAAAGAAAGAGAAGCAACAAAAGCCAAAGAAAGAGAAGCAATCAAAACCAAAGAAGGAGAAGCAACCAAAATCAAAGAAGGAGAAGCAACAAAAGCAAAAAGTTGTGCATGCATCGAATAATCCATATGCTGTGTTTAGTCCGATGATGGGGCCGACGATTTGGGGAAATACTTTGCAGGTTAAGCCTAAGAAGTCTAAGAAAAAATCTGATGAATTTGTAAATGGCGCTGGTTTTGTTTGTTTTAATAATCCAAGCAATGGTTCAAATGGTGAATTTAAATCATCGGTTTCGAAATCGCGTCATCATCATAATGAGGAGAAATCATCTGCTTCATCCTTGAAATATTTGAATGATTCGAAAAAAGATGATTCCAAATGTGAGAAGAAAGGTGCAGGTTCGGCATTTGTTGAAAAGTCTTTTCCGACCATAAACAAGGAATTTATTCAAAATCTTAAAGTGGAATTTGAAAAGGCAAGCAATGAACTCCAATTGGATCGATTTAAGTATTATTTTGTTAAAGACAAGAATGATGAAAAATTCTATAGTTGTTTTATGAAAAACTTAGATTCTAATGAAGAAACCTTGATTTGTGAAGGTTGTTTGAGTGAAGCTAAGGTGGTTAAATTTTGTGATAAAATTTGGATAAAACAAAATATTTCGGTTTTAGGTGTTTCGTTGAAGGCTGATTGTAGCGCTGATATGACTAATTCAGTGATGTTGGATATTTCGCATATGGGTATTGATTTTTTCGAAAAGGATGTTGCTTCAAATAAAGTTGAAAATGAAGCGAATACAGAAAAGGTTGAAGAAAATTTGAACGATGAACAAAAGGTTGAAGAAAGTTTGAACGATGAAGAGAAGGTTGAAGAAAATTTAGGTGATGAAGAAAAGGTTGAAGAAAGTTTGAACAATGAAGAAAAGGTTAAAGAAAGTTTGAACGATGAAGAGAAGGTTAAAGAAAGTTTGAACGATGCAGAAAAGGTTAAAGAAAGTTTGAACAATGAAGAGAAGGCTGGACTTGGTAAACTTAAAATTGAGGATTCTTTGATTGAAAATTATGGATATTCTGAATTATGTGAAAATTTTAAAAATTTTGAGAAGTACAATGAAATTTTTCTTTCAAAATATGGTGAATTATTTTGTGGAAAGTGTAGAAATATTGATTCAGTTATTTGTTTTTTGTTTGTTTTAATGGGGATTTATTGTCAACCTAATGAAGCATATTATTCTGGATTCAATCAAAAAAAGTTTTATTTGAAACATTCTGATTTTAAAAATGAAATTGTGCTTCGAAATTTGAATTAAATTTGTGTGCTAGTTAATTGTTATTTATTAGTTGTTTTATTTATTTTTGTTCTTAATTAAAAAATTGGCATAATATATTTTAAAATTTGCATTAAAAATTTATATATTGAAGTGTTTAGTTTGTTTCATTAGATTTTTATCTTGTTTGTGCGTAATGTCTAACTTTGATTAATTTTAAGTCTATTTTAGTTTGCTGTTAACCAGTTTTGCTATGTCAAATGAGGTTAGTGTGCTGTTGGACAGATTTTTTTTGTTTAAACTATTTCTTAGTTTCTTCATGGCAGATGCTTCATCGATTAGATCTATTGCTATGTCTGGAAGAAACCGGTTTTGAAAATGTTTTTTTGACATGATAATTGCTGCTTTTATTGCTTGATTTGAAATTTTTATTTTATGAAATTGCTCATAGTTTGTTTTTATGCCATATATCATCTCAAAGGTTTCGTTTGCTGATGGTTCGGTAACGAAAATAGGTTGTAGTCGTCGTTCTAGGGCGGGGTCGATCGAAATCATTTTATCGAATTCTTGTTGGGTTGTTGTGCCAATGATTTGAATGTCGCCGCGAGCCATGCTGGGTTTTAATATGTTGGCGGCATCAATGGCTCCTTGTGCTGCTCCTGCGTTTACCATTGTGTGGATTTCATCAAGAAACAGAATTATTTTTGGGTTGTTTTTGGTTTCGGTCAGAATAGTTTCGAGTCGTTGCTCAAATTCACCGCGATATTTTGTGCCGGCAAGAATCGAAGAAAGGTTTAGCGAAAATATTTGTTTCTTTTTTAGCTGATTTGGAACTTTGTTTTGCGCAATTTTTAGGGCAAGTCCTTCAACTATTGCTGTTTTTCCAACGCCTGGTTCTCCTATGAGGCAGGGGTTGTTTTTTTTTCGCCGGGCCAGAATTTGTTCTATTTTTTCGAGTTCATATTTTCTGCCTATTAGCGGATCAAGTTTTTTTTGAGTGGCAAGTTTTGTTAAATTTTTTCCAAACCGGTTGAGTGTTTCGTGGTTTTTTGGTTTTTTATTTTCAAAATTGGAGATTATTATGTTATAGTTGCAGGCTAGGCTTTTTGCAAAAATATTGCTTTCGATTAGGTTGTCGAATGTTTTTAGAATAGAAAGGCCGCAACTTTTTTCATGCTTTAAAAATTCAAGCAAAATTTGCTGCGTGCCTGTTTTTTTTATGCCCATTAGTTTTGATTTTTCGCTTGCTGAAATTATTATGTTTTTTAACATTGGTGTGAAGTTTTTTTCGGTTAGTTTTTTTGGTTTTTTAGGTTTTTTGTTGTTTTTTATTTTCAGTTTTTCTTTAATTTGGTTTATGTTAACGGTTGAATTTAAAATTAAAGATGAAACGCTGTGTTTGGCTTGCATAAGTCCAACCAGTAGATGTTGCGTGCCTATGAAGCTGTAGCCTAGGTTTTTTGCATTTTTTTTTGCCAAATTTAGTGCATTGTTTGCAGCGCTTGTTAGATTAGCTAAGTAGAACATTTAAATAGCCTCCTAAAGCCTTTAGATCTTGATTATATAGTTTTTTGGCTAAAAAATAAGTCGAATTAAAACGCAAAAAAGTTCAAACAGCAAAGTGATCTTGCCGTTTGAACCAAATTAAATATATATAACAAAAGGGGTTTTGATTGATTTAATATTTTTTATAACATAACCCAAATCAATGTTAGTATGCTAAGAGTGTTTATTTTTTAATTTAATTAGTTGGTTAAATTGTGGAGTTGCACAAAATTAATATTTAAATTTATTTAGAGTTTTAAAAGAATTAAACCTTGCTTTCTTCACTTGTTGCTTCATTTTCGATTGTTTCGGCTCTGGAGTCTGCGCTTTCGATTTCAGCGTCTAGGTGCTCGTTTTCTTTAGCTGCTTCGTTGCTGGTTTTGTCGAGTTCTTGGTTAAGACTATCGTCTAGCTTCTCTAGGGCGCCTTCTTGCTCATCCCTATATTTTTCAAGAATTTCATCGAATTTTCCTTTTAGTTCAAGTGTTTTTTGTTGGTCTCTTAGGTTTGATTCTTTTTTTTCTAGGTTGTCTTTTTGTTTGTCGAGGTTGTCTTTCTGTTCGTTAAGGTTTTCTTCTTTTTCCTGAATTTTTTCAACTGCTTCTTCAACGCTGTTTTGTGCTTTTTTGGTGTCTTCTTTTGCTGCTTCTGCTGCTTTTTCATGTTCTTCTATTTTTTTATCTAATGATTCTTGCAGATCATCTAATTTTTCTTGTGATTGTTCTTTTAATTTTTCTGATTCTTTTTTTAATTTTTCGATGTCGTCTTCGTGTTTTTCTGCTTGATCGTTTGCGGCTGAAATTAGTGCACCTTTTGCAGTTTCAGCAATTGAACTAGCTGACCCACTTTTTGTTGCGTTTGCAACTTTGTTAGCTATAGAATTAACTATTGGAGATGCATCGAATAACGCAAACGACTTTGAAGACATGGCAGTTAAAGCAGATGCAGCCATAATTGTGCCTATTAAAAGTTTATTCAATTTCATTTTGGATTTTTAACTCCTTCCCAAATTTTGATTTTTTTGAATCAACTTAATATTGTTAAACGGCAATCAAATTTTTAGAACTTTGAGAATCCTTATTGTTTTTCGTTGAAATAAAATTCAAATTTTATTGCTTAGAGAAGCCTAATTTGAAAACCGTGCATAGATATTATTGCCCCATAATTTGCTTGAATATTTGATGTAAGTTTTGTAAGAATTAGCTATTTTTTGAAAAATTAATGTTGTGTTGATTAAATTTAAGCTTAAATTAATTTGGTTGAATTAGGTTTGATTTGAAGAGTAAATGGTGCCAGTTTAGAGATATATTTTAAATAATAACCAAAATTAAACTAAAAAAGCGTCCTAAATTTGAATTAGAATGCTTTTTTAAAACAAAATTTTTTGATTTAGATAGAACGTGCCACATTTGCTCGTGGATGGAAAATGAATTTTAGCCGAACCAATCAACAACTAGGCTGCAAAAGAAAGATTTTGCTGCAATTGTTTGCTGTTTTTATTGTAAATATGCTAAATGTTTTCTAGCAACAGATTACCATATTAATTTTAATGATCACTACATTAGAAAATGATGACCTGAACCTTCTAAAAAAC
>JAZUIR010000022.1:0-7889 GCA_045642305.1 Oscillospiraceae bacterium
TTTAGATAAATCCTTCAAAACTAAAACTCCAAAACGCTCCTCAGCATAAACACCAAAACTACGCTTACCTTCGCGCTTCAAACTAAACATCTTGTTGCGCATAGAATTTAAATTTTTACAATCAAAATAATCAAAATCACAGGATAATTTATCCAAACTTAAATCCAAATCAAACATACTCATCGAAACAATCCTATGAACAGGAAGTATAGCAATGGCAGTTGAAGAACGATCTACAAAAAAAGTTAAAACACCATTTAAAAATCTATTTTTCTGCCCATTAACAACAGCAGCGTCAAAAACTTCAGCGCCTCCTGCTAAATATATTCTGCCTAGCTTACTAAAACCATCAACCAATCCTTCAACAAGTCCAGAATCAACAACTTCCCAAACCTTATAGGAAACACCCAAATATTTCGCCTTCTCAAAACATGGCCCAGTGCACGATCTATCTAAAACCGATTTGACCGCACCGTCAACATCGTCGTAAAGAGCAAAAACCGGAGTAAACTGAAAATGGGAACGTTGCATAGCATCCATTACCATATCTCGCCCCGAAACGCTGGAAGCTTCAAAACTCAAAACCTCACACTCGCTTCGATCAGGCAAATTCATAACAGCGAAAATTCCTCTGCAACAATAAGATTTACCCGCTATCTGATAAGAAATTTCACAAACATAGAAAGCATGACCACCAGCAACAGTTAAAATTCCTTCTTCTAGCCAATGCTTAAAAACTTCATTCAAATCAACCTTTTCATCACAAAAATCAAAACCAACCAAAGAACCAGTAGTTAAATCATTTGAAACTTCTCGCTTAAAGTTTTCATCACCAAAAACCGAAGCAGGCTTAACAAATCGCGAAATGTTGTTTGCTTTTGAAAATTTATTATAATAATATATGCTCGAAAATGGTTTTATTTTAACCATGAATATACAAAACCCCCAAGACCAAATACCTATCAACCAAACTATGCCACGATTTTAAATCATATTGAAAAAAATGTCAAGTGCAAACATAGGCCACATGTAAACAAAACCATAAACTCAACAAGCCTGCTCAATCAACCAACAATTATGTTCTATACAAAATCTTAATCATGAGGTAAAATCTCCATGAAACTAATAAAACTAAAATCGCCAGCAAAAATCAATTTAGTTCTTAAAATTAAAAATAAAAAAAACAATGGCTATCACAACATAGAAACCATAATGCAAACAATAAACCTGTTCGATAAAATAACAATTAAAAAAAGTAAAAGTTTCAAATGCATATGTAATATTAAAAGCCTTTCAAATTCGAATTCTAATCTGGCAGCAAAAGCCGCTATCGAATTTTTTAGGCAAACCCACTGCAACCAACAAGTTAAAATAAAAATTAAAAAAAAAATTCCAACTCAAGCAGGACTTGGCGGAGGAAGTTCAAATGCAGCAACAACAATTTTGGGGCTAAACAAACTGCTTAAAACAAATTTGAGCAATGAACAACTTTGCAGCATAGCGAAAAAAATAGGTTCCGATGTTTCGTTTTTCATTTTTGGAAAAACTGCAATAGCCAGCAAAACAGGCGAAAAAATCAAACCGCTGCGACCAATTCCAAAATGTAATATTTTAATCATTAAACCAAAAAACCTTAACATTTCCACAAAACAAGCTTTTTCAAAGCATGATTTCTACTGTTACGAAAATAAAAACTTTGAAAACCACCAAAGCGTTGAAAAAATAGCATCAAAACTCGAAAAATGCGAAAAAATTTCAGAAGTTTGCAACAAATTTTTTAATCAATTCGAAACCAGTCTAAAACTTAAAACCATTGAAAATATTGAACTAAAACTGAAAAAACTTGGGGCCATTTGTGCAATAATGACCGGTTCAGGTTCCAGCGTTTTTGCAATTTTTGAAGATTTTAAAACAGCCAAAAAAGCCGCTAAACTATTTTCTAAAAAACAATTTTTCAAATTTTTAGGAAAACCTTATTACAGGCGTCATTCAAACACGACATAGCCGCATAGTCCGTTAATAAATAAAAATTTTTAATGTTTTCTTGAATATTTTTCCAAAATAAAGCCAATAAAAAACCGAACCAAAAATTAATCGGGGGCTTTAACAAATGAAAAATTTTAGAATTAGAAACGTTAAAATAAATCAAACAGAAATTTGCCTTTTTGTTGGTTTAATCACAGCAATTATTTGTTGTTTTTGTGGTTTAATTAACAATGCTCAAAGCCTTAGCAACAAAATAATCCGACTACATATTCTTGCAAATTCTGACTCTAAGGTCGATCAGGAACTTAAGATGGAATTGAAAAACTCCATTTTAAAAAAATTTAACTTTGATGAATGTTCAAACAACATTTCACTCGCAAAACAAAAAATTTCAAAACAACTAAACACAATTAAAGCATATTCAAACAACTTCATAAAAAGTAGAGGTTTTAGCTACCCGGTAAACGTAAAAATTGAAGAGAAATCCAGTTTCAACACCCGAAACTACGGTGATTTTTCACTGCCTGCAGGAAACTATCAAGCTTTGAAAATTGAAATCGGAAATGCCAAGGGCCATAATTGGTGGTGTGTCTTTGTGCCGTCAATGTGCGTTCCTGCAGCAAGCAATGCAAAACAAAAAATAGAAAACGTTTTAAACAGCGATGAAAACAACCTAATCAACAAAGGATCAAAAACCGAAATAAGATTTGCCACCCTTGAATGTCTTCAAAACCTCAAAAACCTCATTTGTCATCGCACCTAGCCTGCCAAGTTAGATAAGCATTAATGAAACCGTCCAACTTACCATCCATAACCGAATTTATGTTGCCATCCTCAAAATTAGTTCTATGATCTTTAACTAAAGTGTAGGGCATAAAAACATAAGATCTAATCTGCGAACCCCAAGCAATTTCTTTTTGTTCACCTTTTATGTCCTCAATTTTTTCAAGATGCTGCCTGTGTTTTATTTCAACGAGCTTCGATTTTAAAATCTTCATAGCTATAATTTTATTCTGAAGCTGGCTGCGCTCATTTTGACATGCAACAACAATTCCAGTTGGAACATGAGTTAACCTAACGGCCGATGAAGTTTTATTAACATGTTGCCCACCTGCTCCACTAGCCCTAAACACGTCCATTTTTATATCATCTTCATTAACATCAACCTCAAAATCATCATCCATTTCAGGCAAAACCTCAATCGAAGCAAATGAAGTGTGCCGTCTGCCCGATGCATCAAACGGCGAAATTCTAACAAGCCTGTGAACTCCAAGTTCTGATTTCAAATAACCATAGGCATACTCGCCTTCAATCAAAAATGAAACACTTTTTATTCCCGCTTCATCGCCAGCAACAAAATTCAAAACTTTATGCGAAAAGCCTTTGCTTTCAACCCATCGAGAATACATTCTAAAAAGCATTTCAACCCAATCCATAGCCTCAACTCCACCAGCTCCAGCATGCAAAGTTAAAATAGCGTTATTTGCGTCAAATTCCCCACTTAAAAGAGTCAAATTCAGCTGATGTTTAAGGCTTTGTTCAAAATTTTCCAAACTAGTTTCTAGCTCACAAAAAGCCTGTTCATCATTTTCATTTTCCGCCAAATCAAACATTATTTCGCAATCCTGAGCCAAATCGAGAACATTTTGAAGGCTTGATATTTTGCTTCTTGTGGAGCTTAAACGTCGCAACACCGATTTTGCATTTTTTAAATCATTCCAAAAATCGACTTGAGTTGTTTTAGCCTGTAAGAACTCACCTTCTTTTTTTAATTCTGACAAATCAACCGTTTTTTTTAGCTTTTCAAGTTCAACATCTAAGCCGTTTAATCTAAGTTTCATCTGCTGCAACCTAATCAAATCCATTTGAAACAAAACCTCTTTTTCAAACTATATATTATGGGGCCTAAACACAAAAATTATATATTTATTATAATTAAAAATCAACATTTCGCTATCAAACACACCAATTTAATTAATCCATATGAATATCTAAAAATATTAAACCGCAACAAAAACCACGATTAAACCAACCTAGCATTCTAATAATTATTTGTTAAATTATAAAAAATACTGTGTCGATTAAACTGGTTCTCTTGTTGAACATTTAAAAAAAATAATATATAATACATAATTAAACTGCTTTAAGCTTTTAAATTTAAAAACACAATGTTAATTTTATGGGAGTTTTGAAAAATGAACCAAAAAAAGGTTGCCATCATAATGGGGAGTGACAGTGATTTGCCAGTTGTTGAGGCAGCAATTAATCAACTTCATAAACTTGGAATTGAAACCGAAACAAAAATTTTAAGCGCCCACCGAACCCCGAATTTGGTGGTGGATTTTGCAAAAACAGCAAAACAAAACGGCTTTATTACAATAATTGCAGCCGCTTCGCTTTCGGCTCACCTTGCAGGAATAATCGCAGCACACACCACTCTGCCGGTTATAGGAATTCCAATAAAATCGAACCTAGCGGGCGGACTCGATTCACTTCTTTCAACCGTGCAAATGCCTCCTGGTGTTCCTGTTGCAACCATGGCAATTGATGGAGCAAAAAACGCCGCCATTTTAGCAGCTCAAATCATAGCAACTAGCAATCCAGAAATCGAACTAAAACTTGAACAAATGAAAAAAACAATGGAAAAAACAACCATTAAAAAAAATAGTAATCTAAAATTTAATTTTGAGGGGAATTAAAAATTGGAACTAAAAAAGCTAAATCAAATCTACGAAGGCAAGGCAAAAAAAGTTTTCAAAACATCTGACCCAAATCTGTTCATTGTCGACTATAAAGACGACGCAACGGCCTTCAATGGACAAAAAAAAGGAACAATCAAAGGCAAAGGTAATGTCAACAATCAACTAACCAACCATTTCATGAAGATTTTGCAAAAAGAACAAATTCCAACTCATTTTGTTGAACAAATTTCACCAAACGAAACTATTGTCAAAAGCGTTAAAATCATTCCTCTAGAAGTCATTATTCGCAACAAAGCAGCTGGATCCTTCTCAAAAAGATATGGCGTTTTGGAAGGAACCGATTTAGAACAGCCATGCATTGAATTTTCACTAAAAAACGACGAACTAAACGATCCATTAATTAATTCATCTCACATTTTAGCATTAAAAATTGCAGCAGAAGGCGAAATTAAAACAATAAAGAAATTAACATTCAAAATAAACGAAATTTTAAAAAACTATCTAAAAAATTTCAACATAGAACTCATAGATTTTAAACTAGAATTCGGAAAAACAAAAACCGATGAAATAATTTTAGCCGATGAAATTTCGCCCGACACTTGCAGATTCTGGGATTTGAGAACCCATGAGAAACTCGACAAGGATCGTTTCCGTCAAAACCTTGACAATCCAAATCGCGGCTATGATGAAATGTTCGAACGAATCCTAAAAAACTGAACTTAATTCAACTATGTTCAAATTTTTAGATTTAATTAATATTTTTAATTTTTACTAGGATGTGTTTTACAAAATGAGCAATTTTATACATGAAGAATGCGGCGTTTTTGGCATATATTCAAACAAAAATTCTGCCGAAACAATATATAAGACCTATTATGCGCTATATGCTCTACAGCACAGAGGACAAGAAAGCTGCGGAATAGCAGCCAATGATCGCGGAGTTGTTTCTGTTCACAAAAACATCGGCCTTGTTTCTAAAGTTTTTAGCCCACAAAATTTACAAAAACTGGGCCAAGCCAACATGGCAATTGGTCATGTTCGCTACTCAACTTCAGGAGCGCTCAACATAGTTAATTCCCAACCGCTTCACATAAAACACATAAAAGGCCCATTAGTTATTGCTCACAATGGAAACATAACAAACGCACCCGAGTTAAGGCAAAAATTTGAAGAAAACGGCGCTATATTCTACGGCACAAGCGATTCCGAAATAATCGCCTACTTGATTGCGTCAAATCGACTAAAACTAAACTCAATTGAAGCAGCCGTTAAACAAAGCGTTAAAACCCTGAAAGGAGCCTTCAGTTTAATTATCATGTCGGCACAAAAGCTAATTGCGGTTCGTGATTTAGTCGGATTTAGACCACTATGCATTGGAACCGACGACAACGACAACGGCTCAATTGTTTTTGCGTCAGAAAGCTGTGCGCTAAAAGCGATGGGAGCAAAATTTTTGCGTGATGTTAAGCCAGGTGAAATAATAACTATCGAAAACGGAAAAATAAACTGTGATACTAGCCTTTGCAAAAATGAAAACCACCTTTGCATTTTTGAATACGTATATTTTGCAAGACCCGACAGCGTAATAGAAAACATTAGCATTTACGACGCCCGACTCAAAATGGGAAAATTACTTGCAAAACAAAATAGTGTGGACGCAGATGTTGTTGTTGGCGTTCCTTTTTCTGGCCTTGTTGCTGCAAAAGGTTTTTCAATGGAAAGCAAAATTCCCTATTGTGATGGTTTTGTGAAAAATTCCTACATAGGCCGCAGCTTTATCGAACCTGTTCAAAGTATGCGTGAACACACAATACGAATAAAACTCAGCGTAATCGAATCGGTTGTAAAAAACAAACGCGTCATTATGGTTGACGATTCCATAGTTCGCGGAACAACCTGCAAACGGATAGTTAAAATGCTAAAAGATGCTGGTGCAACTCAAGTTCATGTCAAAATTTCAAGCCCCCCTTTCACTCATCCTTGTTATTTTGGCACTGATATAGACAGCAAATCAAATTTAATTGCGTGTAAAAAAAACATCAACGAAATTGCGCAATTCATTGGGGCCGACAGCTTAGACTACTTATCACTCGAAAACCTGAAAAACTTTCATTGCCCACAAAGCCAAAACTTCTGCACGGGTTGCTTCAGTGGATCATACCCCGACTGGGTGCCAAAAAACCTGAAAAAAAATAAATTTGAACAAAAATTGAAGAAATAAAAATTGAAAAGATGGTGTTTAAAATATGGATAAAAATTGCAACAAGGCCTATGCTCAAGCCGGAGTAGACATAACAGCAGGATATAAATCAAACAAACTACTAAAACCCTTAATTGAACAAACTAAAACAGAAGGGGTGCTAAACCATTTAAACGATTTTGGTGGATTTTTCAAGCTCAGCAATAAATTTAATCAACCTGTTTTGGTTTCAAGCACCGATGGCGTCGGAACTAAAATTAAAATAGCTTCTATTTTAAATAAACATGATTCAATAGGCATAGATTGCGTTGCCATGTGCGTGAACGATATAGTTTGCAGCGGGGCAACCCCGTTGTTTTTTTTGGATTATATTGCGTGCGGAAAAAACATTCCTGAAAAAATCAAAAAAATTGTTGAAGGTGTGGCGAATGGTTGCAAACAATCAAACATTGCATTAATAGGCGGAGAAACTGCCGAACACCCAAACATAATGGCGCCTGATGAATACGATTTAGCAGGTTTTTGCGTTGGTGTAGTTGAACAAAACGAAATTTTACCAAAAACCAATCAACAAGAGGGAGATGTTCTAATCGCTCTTCCATCAAGCGGAGTTCATTCTAATGGGTTTTCGCTTATACGAAAAATTTTTGACCCACAGACAACAAATTTTGAAAATAATTTTAAAGGAAGTTTGCAAAAAAATTTAGGTCAGACCCTTCTCGAACCCACTAGAATTTATGTTAAACCGATTTTAAATTTAATTAAACAAATCGAAATTAAAGGCATTTGCCACATAACAGGAGGCGGATTTTTTGAAAACATTCCAAGAATTTTAAACAAAAATCTAGACGCAATAATTGAAAAAAATAAAATTAAAACCCCAAAAATTTTCGAAATAGTGGCAAATCAAGGCGACATATCACAACAAGACATGTTTAATACATTCAACATGGGAGTTGGAATGATTTGTATAACCTCAAAACAAAACTCAAAAACTGCAA
>JAZUIR010000023.1:0-7106 GCA_045642305.1 Oscillospiraceae bacterium
GACCTTTTAGTTTGAAAATGGTTAAGTTGAATGATATGTTTTTTGATTGATTTGTAAAATTCAAAAAAATAAAATAACTTAAAATAACTAATGGAATGATTTATATTTTAAGTTTTAAAAGTTTCAGATGCCATATTTGCCACAATAATGGTTTTGTTAGAAGGTTTTTGTTGTGGTTTTTAAGCAAATGAAAATTTTGTCGGTTTAGGTCTAAATATATTTGGGAAGTGAGAAGTGTTGATTTTTGAATCTTAAAATTTTTCCGTTTCCATTAGCCGGTGAAGTCGAAGTTCCTCCTTCAAAAAGTTTGGCTCACAGGGCAATTATTGCAGCTGCGTTAAGCAATGGAACCAGTGTTTTAAAAAATGTTGTTTGTTCTGGTGATGTTATTGTAACATTAAATGCCATTAAGGCTTTGGGGGTTGATTTTAGTTTCAGTGAAACCAATTTGACGGTTTTTGGTGGGTTATTAAATCAATCAAAAAAGTTTAGGGGCAAAAGTCTAGAGATATATTGCGGTGAAAGCGCTAGCAGTTTGCGGTTTTTGGTTCCTGTGGTTGCGGCGTTGGGGTTTAAGGTTCGTTTTTTTGGTTCGGCAAGGTTAATCGACAGAATTCGCAGCTGTGGCGGGTTTTTTTGTTGTGATGTTAAGCAGAATTGCGTTGAAGTCAGAGATGTCTTAAAGCCTGGATTTTTTCGTTTCAAAAATTGTTTAACATCGCAATTTATAACCGGTTTGCTGTTGGTTTTGCCGCTGCTTAACAAAAAGAGCGTTGTTATTTTTGAATCAAGTGTTCAATCAATGGCGTTTGTGAACCTAACTGTTGAATTTTTACGCGGTTTAAAAATTAAAATAAAAACTTTAAGTTGCGGTTTTGAAATTGAGGCAGGACAGCGCTATGATCCTTTTAGTTATTTTGTTGAGTCTGATTTTTCTAATGCGGCTTTTTTTGCGGTTGCTGGTTGTATGAACAAAATAAAGCTTAAGGGGTTGAGTGTTTCGTCGAGTCAGGCTGATTTGGTGGTTTTTGATGTTTTAAAATTTTGCGGAGTTAGGGTTGTTGAAGGTGAAAATTGTTTTGTTGTTGAACCTTTGAGGAGTAAGCTTAAGCCTTTTGAGTTTAACCTTGAAAATAATCTTGATTTGGCGCCAGCTTTGGCGGTTTTGGCTGGTTTTTGTTGTGGGGTTTCGAAGTTGAATCAAGTTTTTGGGCTTGTTCACAAGGAAAGCAACAGAATATTTTCGATTTTGAGCATGATTCGAAGTTTGGGTGTGAAAATTAATTTTTATGGAAACAGTTTAGAAATTTTGGGCACAGGGAAATTTTATGGTGGTTTTGTGAATTGTTTTAATGATCATAGAATTGCTATGGCGGCAGCGGTTTCCAGTGTGAGTTGTTGTGGACCCGTAGTTTTAGATGGTTTTGAAAGCGTTGCTAAAAGTTATCCTAATTTTTTTCAGCATTTTAAAGATTTGGGTGGAAGTTTCTGTTATGTTTAAAGTTTGCAGGAGGTTTTTATGGCGTCGTTCTATTGCAGGGGGCTTAAATTTTCAATTTTTGGTGAGTCACATGGTGATGTGGTTGGGGTGGTTGTTGATAATTTCCCAGCTGGCGTGAAAATAGATTTTGAAAGAATTCAAGCTTTTGTTAGCAGACGCTGCCCGAGTGGTTCAAAATTGGGTTCGAGTTTGAGATTTGAGGCCGATGAGGTTAAAATTATGTCGGGAATTTTAAACGAAATAACCACAGGCAGCCCGATTTGTGCAATGATTTTTAATAGAAATTCGGATTCTAAGTCGTATGAAAAATTTAAAGATTTTTTGCGACCGGGTCATGCTGATTTCACGGCAAATGCGCGTTATTTTGGATTTAATGATTTTCGTGGATCTGGTCATTTATCGGGGCGATTGACGGCTCCTTTGGTTGTTGTTGGGGCGTTTTGTGAGCAGTTGCTTTCAAAAAATCGGGTTTTTGCTTTTGCCCATATTGCTTCAATCGGACAGGTTGCCGATTGTTCGTTTTTGGATAGGAAATTTAATTTTGATGAGCTTAATGAAATGAAACAGATGGAAATTCCAGTGTTGAATAAAAAAGTTATCGAAAAAATGAAAAGTCAGATTGAAATCTGCAAAAAAGAGGGTGATTCGATAGGCGCAGTGGTTGAGTGTGCCTTGTTTGGGGTTGAACCTGGAATTGGTTCGCCTATGTTTGATAAGATTTCTAATTATTTGGCTGATTTGGTTTTTGCAATTCCCGGGGTTAGGGCCATTGAATTTGGCAGTGGGTTTGAAGCTGCAAAAAAAATGAAAGGTTCACAAAATAACGATGAATTTTTTGTAGAAAACGGAAAAATTAAAACAAGAACTAACAACCACGGAGGTGTTTTAGGTGGAATAAGTTCAGGAATGCCAATAGTTTTTAGGATTGCAATTAAACCAACTCCAACTATTTTCAGACAGCAAACAACGGTAAATGCAAAAACTATGGAACAGGTTAAGGTTTGTTTTGAAGGTAGGCATGACGTTTGCATAGCACTTCGGACTGTTTGCGTGGTTGAAGCTGTTGCAAACATAGCAATTGTTTCACAGTTTCTGAATCAAGGCAGGCTCAAAGTCGGCGGTGTCTATGAGCGAAATTAGAATCAATTCAAATGATTGCGGGCAGCGTGTTGACAGGTTTATTAAAAAAACTTTCCCTAATTTTCCGCAGTCGGCAATATATAAAGCAATAAGGACTAAAAAGATTAAAATCAATAAGAGTCGTTGTGCAGCGAATTCAGTTTTGCATGAGGGTGATTTGCTTGAAATTTTTGGTTTTGGAAGGTTTCTGGAAATCAAAAAGTCAGATATCAATTTTAGTTTAATGGGTTCTAAGGGTTTGAATGTGGTTTATGAAGATGAGAACTTGGTTGTTGTGAATAAACCAAGAGGCATAAGTTCCCATCCGAGCAGATTAGGGCAAGACAGCGTGGTTTCTAGGGTTTTGGGCTATTTAACTAAAAAAAATGAATTGTTTTTGGAAAACGAAAATAGTTTTGTTCCTGCACTTTGCAATCGGCTAGACACGAATACGGCAGGTTTGATTGTTGCTGCAAAAAACGCTATGGCTTTGCGAGGTTTTAATGAGCTTTTAAAGCATCGAAAAATTTTTAAAATATATTTATGTTTGGTGGAAGGGGTTTTTGAAAAGCAATGCGATGTTTTAGTGAATTCTCTTAAAAAAATTGGAAGAAAAAATGTGGTTGTTGTTGGAAATGACAAAAAAAATTCAAAGATTGCTGTTTTAAAATATTTTGTGGAACAGCAGCTAAAAAATCATGCTAGGTTGAAGATTTTTTTATATACAGGTAGGAGCCATCAAATTAGAAAACAACTAAGCCTTATTGGTCATCCAATTTTGGGTGATGTGAAATATGGCAGCAATTTTTCTGGCAGATTAATGCTTTGTTCGGTTGGTTTAAGTTTTAAAAC
Organism: Oscillospiraceae bacterium; assembly: GCA_045642305.1. Taxonomy (GTDB): domain Bacteria; phylum Bacillota; class Clostridia; order Oscillospirales; family Ruminococcaceae; genus RUG12519. The sequence continues at coordinate 3,473 of JAZUIR010000023.1, forward strand.
TAAGGGTTCTATGTTTGACTATCTCGATGGAAAAACGATTGAAATTGAAGCCGATTTTTGAATGAGCAGAAAAATTTTTATTTGACATATTAATTAATTTATGGTAGACTCGCCTTGAATTAATAAAATTGGCGCCAGTAGCTCAGTTGGATAGAGTGCCTGGCTACGAACCAGTAGGTGGGGGGATCGAGTCCCTCCTGGCGCACCAAATCGTTGGTTTTTGTTGAAATTTTAACTTATGTTTTTTTAAGTTTCACTTGGTTTATTTATGGTTTGTTCAGAATTTGAAGGTTAATTTTGTGTTAACTTTGGATTGGTTGAATTCAATTCAGTCATTTTAGAATATTTATAAATCATTGATTTTTGATTCTGGTCATTCACATCTTAATTTATGATTTAGAGTTTTGGTTGGCTATGTTGGCGGGTTTTGTTGCTTTGTTAGGTGTGGCATGTTTTTAAAATTTTAGTGATGCATTTGAAATTGTGAGGGGTTTTGTTTTGATTTTTGAGAAGCTTGATGTTATGGTTTCGCGGTTTGATGAAATAAACAAAAAATTGATGAATCCTAAGGTTTTTAGCAACAATTCTGAATATAGAAAACTAATGAAGGAACTAAAAGAATTAACTCCTGTTGTTGATGTCTATAAGAGCTATAAATTAGCTAAAGCAGAATTTGACGAGGCGAATCAGATTTTGGCTGATGATCTTGCTGATGACGAGCTTAGATCGGCTGCTAAGTTGCAGCTTGGTGAAAGTGAGTGTAAAATTAAAGATCTGGAATTAGAGTTAAAAAAATTGCTTTTGCCAAAAGATGAGGATGATGATAGAAATGTGATAGTCGAAATAAGAGGCGGAGCAGGTGGCGAGGAGGCCGCGCTTTTTTGTGCTAGTCTTCACAGGATGTATTGCATGTTTGCTGAAAAAAACGGTTGGAAGGTTGAGCTGTTGGGGTGCAGCGAAACCGAAATTGGTGGCTTTAAGGAAATAAGCTTTGAAGTTAGCGGTAAGGGTGCTTATTCGCGTTTTAAGTTTGAAAGTGGGGTTCATAGGGTTCAGCGGGTTCCTGAAACTGAAACTCAGGGCAGGGTTCACACTTCAACTGTCACTGTTGCTGTTTTGCCTGAGGTTGAAGATGTTGAATTTGAAATCAACCCAAGTGATGTTGAAACCGACACGTTTAGGGCTAGTGGAGCAGGTGGGCAACATGTTAACAAAACCGAGTCGGCGATTAGACTAACCCATGTTCCCACTGGTTTGGTGGTTGAATGCCAGGATGAGCGTAGTCAGTTCAAAAATCGTGAAAAAGCCATGAAGATTTTGCGAACTAAGTTATATGAAAGGGCTAGGAGCGAAGCCGAACAAAAGGTTGCAAATGAGCGCAGGATTCAAGTTGGAACTGGTGATAGGTCGGAACGAATTCGAACCTATAATTTCCCACAAGGCAGGGTTACTGATCATAGGATAGGGCTTACGTTATATAAGTTAAACCAAATTTTAGATGGTGAGCTTGATGAGGTTGTTAATGCTCTTATAACTGCCGATCAAGCAGCGAAACTTTCGGGTTTTGATGAAGGCGGAGGATGAATCCGTGTTTTTTTTGTTGCGCGGCGTGGCAAAGCGATCGTTTATGGGTTGTTGGGTTTGAGTTGAGGTAGATTTTTGAAAGGGTTTTCAGGTTGGTTTTATGGAAACTAAGGTTTTGGCACCGACTGATGATAATATTGATTTTTGTGCAAAGCTTTTGAAATCAGGTGAAGTAGTTGGCGTTCCAACTGAAACAGTCTATGGGTTGGCTGCAAACGCCTTTGATGATGATGCTGTTTTGAAAATTTTTAGGGTTAAAGGTAGGCCGGCTGATAATCCTTTGATTTGCCATGTTAGTAGCTTGGATATGTTTCATGATTTGTCTTCTGATGATTCTGCAGTTTTGAGGGTTTTAATCAAAAATTTTTGGCCTGGTCCGTTGACCGTGATTGTGAAAAGTTCGGCCAAATTGTCGCCGTTTGCTGTTGCAGGTTTGCCAACTGTTGGAATAAGGTTTTCGTCTAATAAAATTTTGAACAATTTAATAGATCGTTGTGGTTTTGCTATTGCTGCTCCTTCTGCAAATTTGTCGAAAAAGCCTAGTTCAACCACGGCTTTTCATGTTTATTCTGATTTTTGTGGAAAAATTGAGGCCGTTTTAGACGGAGGCGTTTGCGAAATTGGAGTTGAATCAACGATTGTTAAGGTTGAAGGCAATTCTTGCATTCTTCTAAGGCCGGGAAAGATAACGTTTAATATGCTTGAAATGGTTGTTGGAGAGGTCAAAATTGGTAGGGGAGTGTTAGAAAATTTAGGTTCTGGTGAGGTTGCTTTGTCGCCGGGGCTTAAGCATAGGCACTATAGTCCGAATGCTGAAATTGTTGTTGTTAAGGGAGATTTGCAGAGTTTTGTTGAATATGTTTCAGTAAGGTTGAATGACAGAATTTGTTGCGTTGTTTTTGATGGGGAGCAGGCTAGTTTTCAAGCTAGTTTTGATGGTAGGTTTGTTTTAACTTATGGCAAAACGTTGGTTGATCAAGCGAGGAATTTGTTTGCTATTTTGCGAAAAATTGATGAGCTTGGTTTTGAAAGAGCCTATTTTAGGTGTCCATCGGTTGAAGGGATTGGTTTAGCAATATATAATCGGTTGATTCGCGCTGCCGAGTTCAGAGTTGTTGAGCTTTGATTTTGAATTTTGTTGTTTTATTCGTAAAATTAAAAATTTTTTGTTGACTATATAGGTTTGAGGTCTGGTTTAGAAAATATGGGCAAGAATTTTGTTGTTGGGTTAACTGGCCCGACTGGTTGCGGAAAAACTCAGTCCGCCGCGTTTTTGGCAAAAATCGGGTTTGCTGTGATTGATGCTGATGAAGTCGTAAGCAGATTATATGAAGGTTGCAGTGAGTTAGTTGATGTTATAGGTTCAGAGTTTTTTGGTGTGGTTGAGTCAAATGGCGTTTTAAACAGGAAGAAATTGGCTGAAATAGTTTTTTCTAGTGAAGTTAGACGAAATAGATTAGAGAAAATCGTTTGGCCTCATGTGGTGCAGCGAATCTACATTGAATTAAATTGGCATAAAAGCCAAGGCAAAAATGTTATTGTTGATGCTCCTCTTTTATTTGAAAGCGGGGCTTTTAAGTTGTGTGATTTTAATGTTGCGATTTTAAGTTCTAGAAATAGTAGGCTTAAAAGAATAATTCGACGTAATGGTTTAACTAAAAAAATGGCACTTGCGCGAATTAATTCACAAAAGCCTGATGATTACTATATTAATCTGGCAGATGATGTTGTTTTTAATAACGGCGCAGAAGTTGAATGTTGTTGTGATTTAGCATTTTTAATAGAAAAATTTGCTTTAAAGTTTGAGTTTGGTTAGTTTTTTAATTTTTAATAATATTAAATCAGAATTAAATATAAATTCAGCTGTTCTGTGATAGAATTGCAAATTGAGTTAATTTTTGTTAAAATCATCATTAAAAATATTATAATAAATATTCAAATTTGAAAGGATGCTTAGTTAATGAATAATTTTAGCAGAGAAGGTTCAGCTGATTTGAAATCAAGTTTATTTTATGTTAAAAAAAATGCTAGTCTAAAAATGGACGATTCT
>JAZUIR010000024.1:0-19177 GCA_045642305.1 Oscillospiraceae bacterium
TGACTAGCAAAAAAGAAACCATATTAAAACGCAAAGTTGAAGCTGAAAAGAATGTTGAGGTTTCTAAAACTAAGGCGGAGACTTTGAAGGCAAGTTTGATTGAAATTGCAGATAAGAAAAAAATTTATGAACAAAAACTAAACGAAAAATTGAGGTCGTGCGGTTTTGATCTTAATCAGTTTTCGACCTATTTGAAAAATTTTGATAAAATCAAGTCGTTCATAGAATCATCAAAAAAAATTTTTAAGGAGATTGAATTGCTTGAGTTTAGGCAGCAATCATTGCGGCAAGATTTAGAAAAGGTTCAGGGTTTTAATTTGCAAAAACTTAATCAACTAAAAAGCAGGAAAATGTTGCAAAAAAATTTGCTAAAACAATTAGTTTCTAGAATTTCGAACAGGTTGGCAATTAACGAGAATTGCCAAAAAATTTTGGTAAAATTAAATCATGAGTTTAAAAATTTGAACGAAAAGTTTGGGGCGGCAAAAATGCTCGCTGAGGTGGCAAAAGGCGCTCGAAAGCGAATTGGTTTTGAGCAATATGTTCTGGTTGGGTTCATAAATGAAGTTTTGGCGTTTGCAAGTAACTATTTTAAAAAAGCAACCAGCGGCAGATATATTTTTGAAAAGCTAATGTTTCAAAACCTTGAAAGTTTGAATTTTAAAGTTTTTGATGTTTATAGCGGCAAGGTCCGTGATGTTAGCACATTATCGGGCGGGGAGACTTTCATTGCATCGCTGTCGCTTTGTTTGGGGTTGCGCGATATTGTTACAAGCAGGTTTGGCAGATTAGGAAAGCTTAGCACGATGTTAATTGATGAAGGTTTTGGAACGCTGGATTCGAATTATCTAAACAGTGTTGTTGATTGTTTGCAACTTTTAGGTGGTCAGGGCAGTTTAATTGGAATAATATCTCATGTTGAGGAGTTAAAATTTAGGGTTGCGGCGCAGGTTCAAGTAAAATCAAAACCCGGGGGTCGTGGCAGCAGAATCAAAATTGTGTTGAACTAATGTTTAGTTTGTTTTGATTTGTTCCCAAAGATCTGAAATTTTTTGTTCGGTTTCGTAATCTAAAAATTTTTGTGTTTCGCATTGGTCAATTTTGCTTTGACTTGGGTAGGCTATTTCGTTGTTTTTTGTTTTGTCATCTAAAAGATTAAAGGCACTTTTAATTGTTGTTGAAAATGATGAATACTTGCAATTTTTGGCGGCAACTTCTGCTGAACACATGAAATTTATGAATTTGTGGGCATTTTCGAGGTTTTCTGCTTTTTTTGGGATGCACATTGCGTCAACAAAAGCAACTGAGCCTTCTTTTGGAAAGCAGCATTTTAGGTTTTTGTTTTCTTCCATCATGTTTAAAATGTCGCCTGAATATGAAACAGCGATGGCAGCTTCTTCATTAATCATTTTGTCGGCTGTTTCATCAACATAGGCTTGAACTAGTGATTTTTGATATTTTAAAAGTTTTGCAGCATCAAGAATTTTTTGAGGGTTTGTTGTGTTAATTGAATTTCCTAGGGTTTTGTTTGCTATTGCAAAACAATCTTTATTGCTTGTGAACATTAAAATTTCTTTTTTGAGGTCGCTTTTAAAGAGGCAATCAAACCCTTGCACAACGTTTTCTGCAACTTGATGGGTAATTTTTTCAATCATGGGTTTGTTGTAAACTATTGCGATTATGCCACTTGTGTAAGGGATGCTAAATTCATCGGTTGGATCAAATCCGCAATGACTTCCTTTAAAGTTATGGTCTATTTCGCTGTAGTTTTCAATTAGGTTTTTGTTGATTGGTTGAATCATGTTTTCTTTAATTAATTTTGATATCATATAGTCGCTCGGGAAAATCACGTCATATTTTATTTTGTTTTTTAGCTTAGCATACAGCTGTTCATTTGATTCGAATGTCGAACAGTTAACTTTGATTTTGAATTTTTCTTCGAATTGTTTTAAAATTTCGTCTGAAAGATATTGTCCGCAGAAGAAAATTTTTAGTTGACCGTTTTCATATTTTTTATGAGCGTGGTTGGTTAAAGCTAGGCAACCTAGAACTAGTAAAAAAAATAAAACTAAAATGGCATAAATCATTTTTTTTTTCATGTTTTTGTCCTATCATATTAATGCATCATATTTAATAAATTAATAAATATAATAAAAACTTCGCAAGTTTAACTTTATTTGTTGTTTGCTGGTTCTGGTTTTATGAAGTTCACTAGAATTAAGATTAAAAGTGCTATCATGAAAATAATTGTGAAAAGCGCGTTTATGGCTGGAGTTATTCTTTTGCGCACCATTGAATATATCAAAATCGGAAGGGTTTGAAATGAAGTTCCTGCTGTGAAGTAGCTTATCGTGAAATCATCAAACGAAATTGAAAATGCAATCATGAAGGCGCTGAATAGTTCAATTGTAATTTGTGGAACAACAATTTTTAAAAATGCCATTTTTGGAGTGCAACCTAAGTCTAGAGCGGCATTTAGTTGGTTTTTGCTAAGTTCTTCAATTTTTGGAATAATTGTAAAAACAACATATGGTATGCATATAACAACATGAGCAATTAAAACCGTTGTAAACCCCAAATTTTGTTGTAATATATTTAAAATTAACTGCATCATCATCATTAGACTAACCCCTAATGTGACGTCGGCGTTAATTATTGGAAAATAGTTTAAATTTAAAAATAATTTTTGTTGTTTCATAGTTAGTTTTGAAATTTGAACAGAAAAAGAAGTTCCCAAAATTGTTGCTATTGTCGCGGCTAGAAAAGCTAGCCAAAGCGAGTTTAAACATGCATCCAGTATTGTTTTGTTTTGCAGCAGGTTGGCAAACCATTTTAGTGTGAACCCTTTAAAGTTAGCGCGTGATTTTGACTCATTAAACGCGAATAGTGCAACAACAAGAATCGGAACATATAGAAACAACAAAACCGCTATTAAATACGATCTACTGAAAAATCGCCGTTTCATTGCTTAGGTTTCCTTTCTTTGGTTTTCTAAGTTTTAGGATTAGCAAGAACATTAATATTATTGCAGCATTCAACCCAAGGGCAAGTGCGCTTCCAAGCCACGGGTTATAGGAGGAACCTAAAAATTGCGATTCTATTAAATCTCCTATTAGAATTGTGGTTCCGCCGCTCATCATTCTGGGAATTATGAAGCTTGAACACGACAGAACAAAAGTGGTTCCTATGCCGTAGAAAACTCCCTTAATTGAAAGCGGAAAAATTACTCGTTTTAGGGTTTGCAGTTCGCCTGCACCGAGGTCGTTGCTTGCTTGCATTATGTTATTGCTTATTTTGTTTATTGAACTAAAGATTGGAATTATCATGAACGGCAAAAAGTCGTAGATCATAACCAAAATGACGGCAGCTGGTGTGTTTATAAGTTTTATGGTTGGAAGGTTTAAAAACATTAAAATTTTATTTATTAAACCGTTTTTTTCTATCAGAGTCATCCATGCAAAAGTTCTAAGCAGCAAATTTGTCCACATGGGAAGAGTTACTAGGGCGATTATGAGTTTTTGGTTTGACGGTTTAACCGTTTTGAAAACGAAATAGGCAAAAGGATAGGCGATTATTAGGCAAATTACGGTTGTTATTGTTGCAAAGAGAGCAGACCGTAGGATTATACGCCAAAATGAGCCGATTTTTAGTAGGTTAGACAGTGTGAAATTGTTGTTCTGATCGGTTATTGCAAAAAAGCTTAAAATTAGCACTGGCACTATGATGAAGCATATGTTCCATAAAACAAGCAGTAAAAAACTTGGTTTAAAACAGTTTCTCATTTTTTGATTTTAACCTTATCAAAATTAAATTTCAAGCCCAACATGGTTCCGACTTCTTCTTCGTTTTCGGAATTAACTAGCAAATAGCCTTCGTTTTCGTTTTCGTCTTCATAATAGAACCACATTTCGTTGTAGGCTCCTTTATATATTATTGAATCAAGAGTTAGATTGATGTGAGCGCAGTCGTTTGCAACGATTGAAATGCTGCTTGGTGGAATCAAAAGCTTTGTTTTAGATCCGATTTCGAGTTTTAGTTCATTAATTTCAAAATTTATGTTCAAAAATTGGGCAACGTTTTTGTCAACAACCGTTGCTTCAACGATGTTGGTTGTTTGTTCGAACAGCTTGGTCATGATATGAAGATCATCAGCAGAAAAATTTAGGCCAATTTCTGAATCTTTCGCACAAAACTTTGTTGTGTGCACTAGAAGATATATGTTTTGGGTGAAAACTTCGAGTTCGTAATGCGCTCCTTTAAAAACAATAGAATCAACTTTTCCGATGAATTTGGCTTCCGACTTATCAACGATTTGAATATCTTCTGGGCGGATTAAAATATCGATGGGCTGTTTGGTTTTGAAGCCTTTGTCAACGCAGTCAAAAACCTTGCCAGCAAAGCTAACTTTATAGTCGGATAGCATCGTTCCATTTAAAATATTACTTTGCCCTATAAAATCGGCAACGAAGGCGTTTTTTGGTTCATTATATATCTTTTCAGGTGAACCAATTTGTTGAATTAAGCCTTCGTTCATAACGACTACTGTGTCGCTCATGGTTAGCGCTTCTTCTTGGTCGTGGGTAACGTAAATGAATGTGGTTCTCAGGTTGGTTTGCATCTGCTTGAGTTCGAGTCTCATCTGCGATTTTAAGTTAACGTCGAGCGCTGACAGTGGTTCATCGAGCAGCAAAACTTTTGGCCTATTAACCAAAGCTCGAGCAAGAGCAACTCTTTGTTGTTGACCGCCTGAAAGCTGAGCTGGTTTTCGTCGTTCAAACCCTTCAAGATTCATTGTTTTAAGAATGGAACTAACTCGATTTTTTATTTCGGATTTTGAAAGTTTTTGAATTTTTAGGCCGAACGCAATATTTTCAAAAACATTCAGATGTGGAAATAAAGCATAATTTTGAAAAACTGTGTTTATGTTGCGTTTGTGAGGTGGTAAATTTGTTATATTTTTGTTGTTAAAAAAAATTTCACCGCTGTCGGGGGTTAAAAACCCTGCAATCATTTTTAGTGTGGTGGTTTTGCCGCAACCTGAAGGGCCCAGAAAAGTGACGAACTGCCCGTCACAAATTGAAAGGTTCAGGTTTTCGATTATGGTTTCTTTGTTAAACGAAATAGTTATGTTCTTTAGTTGTAATATGTTGTTTCCACTACTATTGCTCATTGTTCTGTTCATTTTTGTCGATCTCACTTGTTAAGACTTCAAGACTTAATTAAAGCAAAACTTAAATATAATATTCGATTGATCTAAAAACTACAAACCATCAACTCCATTTTAAAATTTTATGTGAAAAAAGTCAACGTTTTTGAGGCAAATTTTGTTTCTAAAAATTCGAATTTTTTAAATTTAGATTAATTTAGATTGTTGTTGAAATGTTTTGGATTTTTTGCTAAAATTTTGCTGAATTTGTTTTAATTCTAAAAGCTTGGTGGGGTTAATTTGAAAAGTTTAAAGAATTCAGCCATTGAAGTTTTAAAAAAACTCAAGAAAGAATTTTCAGCTGTTGCTATCAAGGCCGATTTTGAAGCAGAGGGGGTTTGTTTGTCAGAACTTGTTTTTTTGGTCGATGTTGTGAGGTCGGTTGGTTTAAAGATGTTTTTTAAAATTGGAGGTTGTGAGGCTGTTTCAAATTTGAGGCAAACAAGGCTTTTTGGAGCAGATGCAGTAATTGTTCCTGTTGTTGAAAGTGATTTTGCCTTAAAAAAATTTTTTTTAGCAGCAAAAAAAATTTTTGGTGATGAATTAGGAAATTTAAAGCTTATTTTAAATGCTGAAACTAAAACTTGTGCTCAAAATTTCGATGATATTTTAGCTTTTGGATCGAGCTTTTTGGATGCAGTCACTATTGGTAGGGTTGATTTGGCAGGTAGCCTGAATTTGAGCAGGAACGAAATTGATGGAAATGAAGTTTTTAAATTTTGTTCTAAATTTTTTGTGTCGGCTAAACAACATGGGTTGGTTGTTGGCCTAGGCGGGGGAATTGGAAGTTCGTCGTTTGATTTTTTGAAAAAACTTGATTTTGACAGATTTGAAACACGAAAAATAGTTTTTGAAAATTGTTTGAACGAAAAGAGTTTTTGTGAAGCAGTTAGTTTGGCTACTGATTTTGAATTAATTTGTTTGAAATTTAAGCAAGAGTTTTTTAATGAGCTATCGGTTGAGGATGTTGCAAGACTAAATCTTCTAAAAAATAGGCTTAAAGGTTTTAAAAATTAAAATAATTGTGATTTCTACTTGTTTTTACAATTTTAAAATGCTATCATTATAGCTGGCAATTGGCTTGACGCCTGATGTTTTATAAATAATTTTCTTGAGATTTATTAGAATGTGGATGCAGGAGATTTAATTTTAATTTAAGTATTTAAACAATGAGGGGGCTTAGTTTAAGACTATGGAAGAGGAAACAAAATTAAGATATTATGGCAAGAGTTCCTTTAGTTTTTTCAAAACAGGGCTTGTTGGCAAGCCTCTAACTATTTTTGACTGGGTTGCGTTTTTGGTCATTGGCGTGTTCTGTTTGTTTGTATATTGTCATCAGGACATTTTTCATACGGGGGCTTCTTCGTTTTCTTATTTAACCGGTCATATAACCGATTTTTATGACTACAATGTTGCAAAACACGTTGAACCCATGAACAACTATATGCCTAGCACCTATTTGTTGTTTGCGATTTGGAATTTACCGCTTTTTCTGCTTGGAATAAAGCGAGTTCCTTGGGGTGGTTCACCATTTGTTGCTATGATATGGTATAAGCTTTTACCGATTTTGTTTTTTTTGGGGTGTGGTCTGATCCTCTACAAGATAGGTTGTTTGATTGGGTTTGGCGAAAAAAAATCAAAACTTTTAACCTATGTTTTTTTAACTTCTCCGCTTGCTTTTTTTGGTTCAGTAATTTTCGGGCAATATGATAGTTTCACGGCTTTTTTTATTTTGCTTGGTGTATACTTCTATTTAAAAAATGATGATTTTAAGTTTGTTTTGTTTTTTTCAATTGCAGTCACATTTAAATATTTTGCTCTTCTAGTTTTTTTGCCGTTGCTTTTGTTGAAGGAAAAAGATGTTTTAAAAATTTTCAAGAGTTGCGTTTTGTTTATGGTTCCGTTTTTGGCAGAATTCTTGTTCTACATAAAATCTCCCATGTTTCATAAGGGAGTTTTAAAGTTTGCCGCTAAAGATAATTTATTTAGTTTGAAGTTTATTCTTGGTGAAGGGGGCGGTTTTGCCCAAATAAGCTTGTTTTTGGTTGGTTGGGTGTGCTTGCTTTGTTGGGCCTACTATAAAAAAATCGATGTTTCAGACAGTGATGAGTTCTTTAAGTGGTCGATATATTTTTCGAATTTTATAATGTGTATGGTTTTTGCAATATGTATATGGCATCCACAATGGTTGATTCTTGCTGTTCCGTTCATGGTTCTTAGCAGTTTTATAAATAAAGACCCTAAGTTGTTTGTGTTGATTGATATTTTTATGTTTGCTGTGTTTGTGATTTTTTCGGTTTATTCGTGGATGAACGGTGTTGATCAACATATGATGTCGAAAGGGATTTTTAAAAATTTTATGTCGCCTGTGGATGTTGATTACGGCATACCGGTTATTATGTGCAATCTTTTTAATTTCGGGATTCTTAGTGGTCGGGCGTTTAATTTTTCATTGTTAACAGGTTTTTTTGTGGTTAATTTAATTTTTAAGCATCCTAAATTTTGCATTGATAAAATTGATTGTTCGTTTGACAAAATTGTTGGTTGTTGGAATTTAGTTAGAGCTAGGTTTTTTAGTGTTGTGGCTTTTTGGATTGTTCCAACCATTATCTGTTTGGTGGCTTCAATGTTTTCTCCTTTTTTCATACTAAAAAATTCGCAAGCTTTCAGAGGGGACAGTTTTGGAGCTGGTGTTAAAGATGCAGTTGCTCATCAAATATATATTCCCAATGAGAACTATGAGGTTTCGCAGCTTCATTTGCTTTTGTTTAGCACGGGTAACAGAATAGTAGAAAAGAACACTAATGTTATAATCGATCGAGCAAAACTTGAAGTTTCGATGTTTAGGGAAGATGATGGCAAAAACCTGTTTAACAAGTCTTTTGAAATTAACACATCATGTGGAGAGTTAGGCAGGCCTGTTGTGTTGAACATAGATAAAACTGTTTTGGAAAAAGGAAAGCCCTATAGGTTCGCGATTAATTTGGCAGATGAAGAAGGAAGAACTAATTTCTTGATTGGCAAAACATATTGTGGGTTTAGCGATGGCAATTATGCTGTGAGCGGTGGTCAAAAGCAGCCTTTTTGTTACTGCATCGATATTTTAGGTAAAAAAGCCTAAAAGGCATAGAGAAATTTAAGTTTATGATTAGATAAAATCAGATAAAATTAATTTTTTGTTGTTAATATTGGATAGTTGAAGCGGGGGTTTTGGTGTTTTAAGTAATTTCTAAGCATTTTGGTTTCTGATTTAATCATAGCTTGTTTTTTGATGTTAATTAGGTTTGAAACGATGAAGCGAAAGGATTTTGGTGTGGTATGACTGCGTTTGTTGAAGGGTTGGCCACCTTTATGTGGGGTCCGGCCATGATATTTTTCATTCTTGGTGTTGGTCTATATTTAACCATTTTGTTTGGTTTTTTTCAATTCACGCATGTTAAAGATATTTTTAAAAACACAATTGGTAGTTTATCTAAAAAATCTGATGGATCAGGCGAAGGAATTTCAGCGTTTGAGGCAGTTTCGACGGCGCTCGCCGGCAGTTTGGGCACGGGTAACATAATAGGTGTTGCGACTGCGTTGTTTAGTGGAGGTCCTGGTGCTATTTTTTGGATGTGGATAAGCGCTTTGTTGGGAACTAGTTTGAAGTTTGCCGAAGTTGTTCTGTCGCTTAGGTTTAGGGTGGCAACCGATGATGGATATGTAGGTGGGCCTATGTATGTTTTGGCAAACGGATTAAATTTCAAGTTTTTGGCTAAGTTATTTGCTGTTTTTTGCATTCTTGCTTCGTTTGGCATAGGAAGCACAACTCAGTCAAATTCTGCAGTTTTGGCGTTGGAAAAAGGGTTTAATCTGCCTAAATGGTTTTCGTCTATTGCAATTTTGGTGGTGTTTGTGTTCATAATAGTTGGCGGAATTAGCAGGATAGGTTCTTTTGCTGCAAAAATTGTGCCGATTATGTCTGCGTTATATATAGGCTGCTCGCTTTTTATCATATTCAAAAATTGGGCTTTAATTGGGTCTGCGTTTAGATTGATTTTTGCTAGTGCGTTTAATTTCAAGGCAGCGGTTGGAGGAAATGCTGGTTTTATGGTGAATGCTGCTTTAAAATATGGTATAGCAAGAAGTGTTTTCATAAGTGAGGCAGGAATGGGTTCTTCTCCGATTGCTCATGCGGCTTCTAACTCAAATTCACCGGTAAAACAGGGTCAATGGGGAATTTTGGAGGTTTTTTTTAACACTGTTGTTATGTGTACTATGACGGCTTTGGTTATTTTGGTGACCGGTGCGTTGAATGTTAGTGAAAATGCTGGAGAAATTACTATGATCGCGTTTTCTAAAGAGTTAGGCCCTGTTGCAAAGATGATTTTGGCTGTGTGCTTGGCGCTTTTTGGTTTTACAACAACTATGAGTTGGGCCTATTATGGTGAGCAGGCCATAAAGTATTGTTTTAATCCAAAACTTATAACGCTATATCGTGTGATATACATAGCAACGATAGGAATAGGTGGAGTTTGTGCCATGTCAATAGTGTGGCATTTGGCTGATGTGTTTAACGCGTTGATGGCAATTCCTAATTTGATTTCTGTTGTGTTATTAAGTCCGTTGCTTTATAGTACAGTTCGTGATTATAAGAAGAGTTTAAGAAGCAAAAACTAGTGTTGAGTTTTAAATTTTAAAACATAATTTAGTTGCAATTTGCATGTTTCTATGATAGAATGGTGCTCGTTAGAAGATGGAAGGGTTAATGGAAGTGTAAGAAGAGACTGTGGCGAGGTATGATAACAAATTTTTAAGGTATTGCGAATTGGTTTGAAGGGTGTTTGTTGTGAAATAATCAGGAGAAGAAGGGTTTATAAAGTGGGTCGAATTTGCTGTTATCATAAAACGGATTGGTTAATGCGGTTTATTGTTGGTGAGATTGGTGAGTGCTACAGCAGGATTGAATTTGTTGTTTATGTGCAGGATATCATGTCAGTGGTGGAAAGTTTTAGAATGACTGTGCGGGGGGTGGTTGAGCATTTGTGTTTATGATGGGATGCTATTTTTTATATGCAGGACAACGTGGTGGTTAGTTTGAATTTGATTTGATGTGTCTCCGTAGCTCAGTAGGATAGAGCGCTTGCCTCCTAAGCAAGAGGCCGACGGTTCGAATCCGCCCGGGGACGCAATTTTTGTGTATGGACGATGTTTTGATTTGAACTCTATTGCTATGTGTGATGATCTATTTTTGTTTAATATCTTAATTTTAATTTTGGGCCTGAAAAACATCTTTTTGTTGTTTTTTAGAGATTGTTTGCGGTGAAGTTATGTTTAGGTTATAACTGAGGGCGTTTTGCTATGTGTGTTGCCCACGCGTGTTTTAAACGAATGGATTGATCGAATCTTTTCTAAGTTCTCGGAAATTTTTTTGTGTTAACATCGTATGGACTAAATTCAAAATTTTTATTATGGGAACTTCATTACATCTTCGGGTTTAACAAATGAGGTTGTCTTTGTTTTTTATAGCGATCAGGTTTAAATTTAAAAGAGATCTTTTAATATATTTGGTATTCAGCGACAAACAAAGCGTATTTCCAGAAATTTTATTGAGAAAACCATTTTGTTGTTTGAAATTAAATCTATTCTTTGTTGAAAATCATTAAACTTTGCATTTTCTCTACTGTTTTGGTGTGCACAAAACGAACTACTTAAAGTTAGACGAATTCAGAATGTACACGCATGAAAAGACGCTAAATATTATCATAAAAATTTTCTCAAAAATTCTTATTGCATATTTTTACGCGATCACTAAATTTTCTCAGCAATAACTTGAAAAATAACAACGCTTTGAAAATTTTAATTCATTGTAATTGTGATTCGAGATTTTAAAAAATTTGGTGCCGATGGAGGGACTTGAACCCACACACCCTTGCGAGTAGCGGATTTTGAGTCCGCCTTGTCTACCATTCCAACACATCGGCATGATCAACACAATTTCGAGAACATGCTAACAAATTTTTTTTGTTTTGTCAACGTTTTTTTAAATTTAATTTTGTGTTAGAATGAACTTTGTGAACATATTAATTTAAGGAATGTTTTTGTTGAGTTTAGTTTTTTGGAAAATTTTAGAAAGAAAACCTAGTCTTGAACAAAAAATAGAACAAAAATTTGGGCTTAGTCGTTTAGCTTCAAAGGTTTTGGCTGCTCGATTTGATGATTTTGAATTGGTTTCTCAAAACTTGAAAAATTTTGAGGTGCAGTCTCGTTTTTCGCTTTCTGACATGAATTTTGCTGTATCTAGGCTTAAAAAAGCAGTTTTGTATAGTGAAAAAATTGCAATATATGGCGATTATGATTGTGATGGTGTTTGTGGATGCGCTATTTTGTTTTCCTACTTAAAAAGCCTGGGTGCTAATGTTTTATGTCATATTCCAGATCGCAGTGAAGGTTATGGGTTAAATTGCGCTGTAATTGAAAAATTAAAAGAAGACGGCGTCGAATTAATAGTTACTGTTGATAATGGAATAACAGCTTTGAATGAAGCGGATTTTGTTTCAAAACTTGGAATGGATTTAATAATAACCGATCACCATAATGTTTCGTTGCAGGGAAAGCCTGAATGTGCTGTGGCTGTTGTGAATCCTAAACGGGTTGATGATAGTTCAGTTTTTAAGGAAATCTGCGGAGCTGTGGTGGTTTTAAAGCTTGTGGCAGCTATGGAAAATGGAAATTTAAGTTTTGCTTTTAATTTTGCAGGTGATTTGGCGGCGATTGCGACGGTTGCTGATTTGGTTCCGCTTGGTTTTGAGAACAAAAAAATTGTTCTAGAAGGTGTGGAAAAAATCAAAAAAACTTCGAATGTGGGGCTTTTTCAGCTTCTAAAACTTGTTTTTCCAAATGGGGTTGATTCAATTGATTCAACCGATTTGGCTTTCAAGATTTGCCCGTTAATTAACGCAGCAGGAAGGGTTGAAAAGGCTAGCTTAGCATTTGAGCTTTTAACTTGCACATTGCCTTCGAAGGCTTTTAAACTTGCAAATCAGCTTGTTGAAATTAATTCGAAGCGAAAGAAAATGCAAGTTGATTTAATTAAAAGAGCAAAGCTATTCATAGAAAACAATCCGGCTTGTTTGAGTCAGCCGATTCTTGTCATATATGGCAAAAAATGGCCGAGCGGGCTTGTCGGTTTGGTTGCAGGGAATTTGATGCATGAATTTAAAAAACCGGTTGTTGTTTTGTCTATAGAAGGTGAGCTGGCGGTTGGATCAGCGCGTTCATTTGAAAGTCTTAACATATATGACGCATTGCAGCATTGCAGTGAGCTTTTTATAAAATGGGGAGGTCATAATTTGGCTGGTGGTTTAACAATTGAGGCAGAAAAAATTGAGCAGTTTGTTTTGAAAATAAATAATTATGTTAAACTAAAAAATTTTGCCTATATTTTAAAGGTTGATTTGGTTGTCGATTTTAATCAGCTTAGGCTTAGCGATGTCAAAAGTCTTTCGGAGTTGGAACCGTTCGGTAATTTTAATGAGCGACCGATTTTTTTAATAAAAAATTTGATTCTTGCAAGAATTGTTCCACTAAAACATGGTCAACACTTGAAGCTTGTTTTTCAAACAGGTTTAGGTGAAATGGTTAAAGTTTTGGCTTTTAATTGGGTTTTTGATGAGTTCTACTATGAAACAGGGCAGCGGTTTGATGTGGTGGTTAATGCGCAGGTTGAGTGTTTTTTAGGGGTCGAAAGCGTGAGTTTAGTTCTTTTGGGTTTGCGACTTGTTGAGTTTAATCAAAAAAAGTTGGTTGAAAGTTTTTGGTTGTTACAAAAAATTGAACGAGGTGAAAGTTTAAAGTCTGTTGAATGTTTTGAACAACTGCGCCCTAGTAGAGCTGAGTTTGCATTGGTTTTTTTAAAGATTAAACGGCTTAAAGTTTTTCGAGGAAGTTTTTTTGATTTGTTTTGTTTAATCTGTAAGAAGGTGAGCTGTTTCAAGGTTTTTGTTGTTTTAAGCGTGTTGGTTGAAATGGGTTTAGTGGAATTTAATGGGCTGGAATATAGATTAAAAAACAATAATTCAAACACGAAAATTGATTTGAAACAAAGCAGGTTTTTAGGCCGGTTGTTTGGTTGAAGTTTTGAAAAAGTTTGTACAACACATAGTAAAAAGTTTTTGAATTGCAGCAGGTTTTTGGCTGTGTGTTCTATTGAGAATTTAAAATATTAGAAATTTGAGGAATTTTTGAGGAGTTTAAAGTTGGCTAGAATTAAGAAATTGAATGATCCATATTTTTTAAAATTAAAAAGAGCGATTAAAAAATCTGATAAAGGTTATGTTATGGCTACTATTGAAAGCGCTTATGAGTTTTCTAAATCGGCTCATGGAGGGCAGTTTAGGTTATCAGGTGAGCCGTTTATTAGTCATCCTGTTGAGGTTGCTATAATTTTAATCAAACTTGGTATGGACACAAATGCTGTTGTTGCAGGTTTGCTTCATGATGTTGTGGAGGATACTAAAATTTCGGGTCAGCTTCTTGAGAAAAATTTTGGAAGTAGCATTGCAAAAATAGTTGAAGGAGTCACCAAGTTAGAACCTGCCATATTGTATAAAAATAGCAGTGATGATGTTGATGATGATATGCAGCAACAGCAGGTTGAAAATATTAGAAAAATGTTGCTTGCGATGGCAAAAGATGTTCGGGTTATGATTGTTAAGTTGGCAGACAGGTTGCATAACATGGAAACTGCAAACGGCTGGCCTGAGCAAAAAAGGCGAGATAAGGCTCTTGAAACTATGGAAATTTATGCTCCACTGGCTCAAAGGCTTGGAATCACGCTTATTAAAGAAAAGTTGCAGGATTTGTCACTCAAAATTTTAGATCCTATTGCATATGAAGAAATTAGCAGAATGTTGAAATCAAAGCATAAGTCAAAATCAATTGGAAAAAGCGGGCTATCATACATAAAACATTTAGAACAAAAGGCGAAAGATAGGCTAAAAAATTTGGTTCCATCTGCTCAAATAAGCGGGCGACTAAAAAGTAATTATGCAATATATTTTAAGGTGTATGTTAACGGTAAGGATTGGGATGAGGTTTTTGATATATATGCTATTCGAATTGTTGTAAACACTGTTGTGGAATGTTATGGGGTTTTGGGAGCTATGCATAACTTGTTTAAACCTTTGCAGAATCGTTTTAAAGATTATATTGCAACTCCGAAGGCTAATTTCTATCAGAGCTTGCATACTACGGTTATTGATGAGAATGGAGTTGCTTTTGAAATTCAAATAAGAACTAAGCAGATGCATTATGTGGCGGAATATGGTATAGCGGCGCACTGGAAATATAAGCAAAAAATCGAAAGTTCGGGTCAACTGGAAGAAAATCTGTCGTGGATTCGGCGCATAATTGAAATGCAGCGCGAATCGGAAACCATGGAAGATTTTTTTCATCTTTTTAAAATTGATTTGAATTCAGAAGAGGTTTTTGTTTTTACTCCAACTGGAGAGGTTAAGAGTTTGCCGGTTGGAAGCAGTGTTGTTGATTTTGCTTATTTGATTAGTTCGAAGGTTGGTAATAAGATGATTGGTGCAAAAATAGATGGAAAAGTTGTTCCTATTGACAGCAAGATTGAGTCGAATCAGGTTGTTGAAATTCTAACAACAAACTCGAAATCATATGGGCCGAGTCGGAGCTGGTTTTCCATAGCAAAAACAAGCGCCGCACGCAACAAAATTAGGGAATGGTTTAAAAAAGAACGTCGATATGAGAACATAAAACGCGGAATGGCTGAAATAAAAACAGAATTTTCACGTAATGCAATTAAGTTTAGCAAGCAAAAAATGAAGAAATTCTTGGAAACTGTGGCAAAGATGAACAGGTTTAGTGCAGTTAACGATTTTTTTGCTGCGGTTGGCTATGGAGCCGTTAATGTGCAAAAGATAATGGCCAAAACAAAAAAAATATATGCACAGTTTGAAGATGGAAAGGCTAGACCAAATTTGCAGATTAAACCTATCGAGATTTCTAATAAGCACTCGTTTAGAGTTGTGGTTGAAGGAATTGGAAGTTGCACGGTTAGCCTAGCAAAATGTTGTAATCCAATTCCTGGATGCAAAATTGTGGGGTATGTTACAAAAAACAGACAGGTTTCGGTTCATTGTGTTAATTGTCGTAATGTGAAATATATTCAGAATAATGTTAATAGAATAAATCGGTTTGTTGATGTGCATTTTGATGAAAATTCTAATCAAGTCTATTTTTCGATGCTGAAAATAGTTGCAATGAGCGAAGTTAATGTGTTGAATTTAGTTAGTTCTAAAATCACAAGTCTTAAAATTAAAATTAATAATTTGAATGCTGATTTCTTGGATGATGGTAATATTCAAATGAAAATTTTGATTTCGGTTTTTTGTTGTAGTCAGCTTAAAAGTTTACTTATAGCACTTAAGAAGCTGAAGGGAATTGTTTCTGTTGCAATATCTACTAGATTTTAGCTGAGTTTTATTTAAAGTTTGGGTTGTTTAAAAATTCATCAGCCAGAGTGGTTTTAGGGCCGTGACCTGGCAAGACTAAAAGATTTTTGGGAAGAGTTTTGAACTTAGCAATTGTTTGCGAGGTTTGTTTGTCGCTTCCTGAAAACAAATCGGTTCGGCCAACACTGCCATTAAAAAGAGCGTCTCCTGTGAATATTATTTCATTGTTTAGCAAAAAAGAGCAGCTTCCTGCCGTGTGCCCTGGCGTTGCAATTGTTTTGAATTTCAAATTTTTGGTTAATTCAAAATTTTCTGGTTCGCCTTCAAAGGTGATGGTGTTTAAATTAGTGCTATTCAATTCTAATTTAACGTTTAGGCCTAAAAAAATCGATGCATTTTTTTCGCAATCGTTAACTATTTCTGCATCTTCTTTGCTTATAATAATTTTGCAATTTTTGTTTAGGGTTTCAAGCGCTTGTTTAACTCCCATAATGTGGTCGAAATGGCCGTGTGTTAAAAAAATAAACTTGAGAAAAAGTTTATTTTTTTGGATTATTTGAATTAAGTCGTCATCGAAACATGCAAAATCAACCACCGCCGCTTCTTTTGTGATTCTGTCGAAGACGACATAGCAGTTAGTGATCATGGGATTCGTTTTTACTGTTATTATTTCAAAATTTGGTTTAGTTAATTGTTCAATTTTGGGCAATTTTTCAACTTCCAATCGTTTTTTAGTTGTGATTTTACATTAATTTTTTTGATTTGTAAACCCTAATTTTTGTGTGATTAATTTTTATTAAATTGACAAGATCAAATCAAAATGTTAGAATCCGTTTGGTATTTGTTTAATTTAGTTTGAATTTGAGGAATTTTTATGGTTGATTTGTCAAAGTTAGAGGCAGCAATTCGACTTTTTTTAGAGGCTATTGGTGAGGATTTGACTCGAGAGGGACTTGAGCAAACTCCAAAACGGGTAGCGAAGGCAGCTGCTGATTTGTTTGGTGGTTGTTCAAATGATCTTATCGCAGAAGGTTTGGTTAAGAGTTTTTGCTCCAATTTTGAAGAAATGGTTTTGGTCGATGATATAAACTTTTGTTCATTTTGTGAACATCATATTTTGCCTTTTTTTGGAACTGTTAGCTTAGCATATGTTCCCGATGGAAGAATAATTGGGTTGTCGAAGATTGCGCGTTTGGTTGATTTTTTTTCAAAGCGATTGCAGGTTCAGGAAAATTTAACCGATAAAATAGCCGACGCCGTGTTTGAAGAATTTAGTGTTAAGGGGGTTATGGTTCTTGTCAGGGCTGTGCACACTTGCATGGCGATTAGAGGTGTAAAAAAATTCAACAGTAGCACAGTAACGATTTCTAAAAAAGGGGTTTTCAAGTTTGATGAAGGTTTGCAAAATTATTTTTTTAAAGCTATTGGTTTAAGCTGCAATCACACTTGAAAATTCCAAGGGCCGTTGAGTTGTATGGCCTGGGTTTAAAGTTTGCAGGCATTTGTTTAATTTTTTAGTTTAACAGGGCTCAGTTTTGTTTTTTAGTTCTAGTTCGCGTTGCAGGGCGTGCATGGTTTTTAAAAAAACAGGGTGAACAAAATTGGGGTTTAACTCAACCATTGGGTTTAAAACAAAGCTTCTGTTTTGGAGGTCAGGGTGGGGAATTGTGAGTGTTTCAGTCGACAAAACAAGATTGTCAAAGAATAAAATATCAACATCAATTGGGCGCGGCCCCCAAATTTTTGAGCGTTCACGTTTTAGTGTTTTTTCAATTTTTTTGCAAGCCTTAAGAAGATTGAATGGTTCCAAAAAAGTTTTAAATTTTACGACACAGTTTAAAAAATCGTCCATTTTTCTGCCATAAGCTTGCGTGTTTGCAATTGCTGAAGTTTCTATTTTGTGTATGCCATGAGTTTTTTTGAGAATTTTTATAGCGGTTTGAATGTTTTCTAGTTTATTGCCCATGTTTGATCCCAGTCCTAAAAACGCTGTGTGCCATCTGCGCTTTAGTTTTATTTTAACATAATCAACATCAGCGTTATTTTTTAGAAAAATTGTTTGTTGTTTGTGTATTCCCACCTGAATAGATTGCAAGACTTCATATTTTAAAAGACTTTGTTCTGCAATTAATCTGGCCACTGTTTCAAGCAACATCTGATTTTTGTTTTTAACTATTGTTTCAACAAACCCACAAAATTCGTCGTAATCTATCGTGTAGTTTACGTTGTCTAGTTTGGCTGCTTTTTCGAAGTCTAGGTTTAAAATGAGGTTCAACACGAAGGTTTGTTTGTTTTTTTGTTCGGATTTATACAATCCATGTTTTGCTAAAATTTTTAAATTTCTTATTATTATTTGGTTTTTACAGTCGAGATTATGATTATTTTTCAACATGATAACTATAACCACCGCCTTTTTTGATAAAAACATATTGAATTAATTTTGTTTATTTGGCAGTTGAAATTTTTGGAAAGACGCTGACATCTAATTTTTCTGTTGTAATGTTTTTTGGTTAATAGGTTGTGATTAAATTTGCATTTTTATGGCATCTGCTATTTTAACAGCTTCTAAGTTTGGTAAAACATTGTGTACCCTAATGAATCCTGCGCCTAGAATTGCAGCAATCGCTGAAGTTGCAATCGTGCCATTGAGTCTGAAGTTTAGTTCTTTGTTTAAAATTTTTCCTATGAATGATTTGTTAGATGCTCCAACCAGAACAGGGAATCCAAGTTTTAGCAGATCAGGTGTGTGTTTTATGATTAGAACATCTTCTTCTTTGGTTTTGCTGTAGCCGATTGATTTGATTCCAATGCCGCCGATTCCACCGTCTACCATTATTTTGTCGGCTGATATTTTGTGAGTTTTGGTTAATGTTTCTAAATTATTTTTGAGTTGTGATAGCATATCATCTAGAAAATTTTTAACAATTTTTGTTTTTTTATTATATGTCAGACAATATGCAGCATCAAATTTAGAAACTATTTCTGCCATATTATCGTTAATCAATCCTGTCATATCGTTAACTAGATCGGCTCCTTGTTGTAGAGCATATTCTGCAACTTTGGGTTTTTCCGTGTCAATTGAAATTGCAATGTTAAACCTTTGTTTAATTTTGTAGATTAAGTCGTCGCCTATTCGATTTATTTCTTCTTCTTGTGAAATTAACTCACAGCCTGGATGAGTTGCTTGAGCTCCGATGTCAACTATCGAAGCGCCTTCTTCAACCATTTTTTCAACCTGTTTTAGTGCTCGATCAGTGGTGTTGAACAGATCTCCGTCAAAAAATGAATCGGGTGTTATGTTTAAAATACCCATTATATAGGTGTGTTTTTTTGTGTCAAAAACTTTATCGCCTATCATCATGTTTTTAACCTTCTTCTTTGTTTCTGTGCAAGATTAGAGCGTTTATGAATATGGAAATGAAGTTTTTGTTGTTTTTATTTCTCATCAAAATTTGAATTTTACATTTTCAAGCTTAAACTATATAAAACAAGTTTAATAAGTTTAAGCTATATA
>JAZUIR010000025.1:0-2742 GCA_045642305.1 Oscillospiraceae bacterium
GTATGGAAATTAATCAAATATTATCAATAATGTTGATATAATATAAAAAATTAGATGGCAGCTAAATTTTAATTTGGTAAAAATTTAAAAATATTTTTTGTTTAGGTTAAAAATTGAGATCTATAATTATAGATTTAGTTAGCGTGTTCAAAAACTTTTAATTAAATTCAGAAATTTAGTAAGGAGAATAAAAAATGAAAAAAACTGTTCTAATAACCGGGGCATCAAGCGGAATAGGTGCAGAGTGTGCAATAAAATTTGCAAAAAACGGTTATTTTGTTGCTATAAACTATTTTAAAAGCAAACAGTTGGCTGAAGAACTTTTAAAAAAAATTAATGCTTTTGGTGGAGTTGCTGAATTGTTTTATGGAAATGTTTGCAGTGAATCTGATGTTGAAAAAATATTTTCAGGTGTTGAAAGCAGGTTTGGTTTGCCGGGAGTTTTGGTGAATAATGCTGGAATTTCGAAACAGCAGCCTTTTGTTAACACAAGTTTGGCCGATTGGAATCAGATTTTTGAGGTGAATGTTAGTTCCATGTTCATTTTTTGCAAAAAATTTCTGCCCAACATGATTAATCATAAGTGGGGCAGAATAATAAATATTTCTTCAATTTGGGGGCTTGCAGGTGCATCATGTGAAGTTGCATATTCAGCATCTAAGGCGGCGGTTGTTGGGTTTTCTAAGGCGTTGGCTCATGAAATGGCTTTGAGTTCAATAACTGTGAATTGTGTTGCTCCTGGTGTTATAGATACGAGAATGAACAATAATTTAGACAAATCAGATTTGAATTCGCTTAAGGATTTGATTCCGTGTGGGCGATTGGGCAGTGTTATTGATGTGGCTGAAGCAGTGTTTTTTTTGGCAAGCGAACAATCAGCCTACATAACAGGTCAGGTTTTGAAGGTTGATGGAGGTTTTTTAAGGTGAATTTTTATTTCTGATGTTAGTGGTTGTTTTATTTTTTGGATTTTTTCGTTTGCTTGATTTTTTGATTTAGATTTTTTGTTTGAATTTTTTGATTTTTGAGGGTTTTTAGAATAATATATTTCCATTAGTTTTTTTGAATAGATTTTAATGGTTTGCTGATCTATTTTTAATTGCATAATTTCATGCCTCCATGTTTTAATGTTTTTAATATGGTAAAGAATTAAATTTTTTGTTTAACATGATTTTTTGTGATATGATGTAGCTATATATAAAAATGTTTTGTGATGGGTTTAATGGTTTTAAAATTATGATAAAGTTTAGTGTTAACTTAACCGAGTGTGATTTGAAGCAGTTTATAAGACATAGCATAAAAAAAAAGTCTGCAAAGTTTATGGTTGCTCCGATCACCTATTTTGTTGCGGCCGTTTTTATGGTAGTTTTTAATTTGTTTTTAAATGTTGGTGTTGTTGTTTGGATGGCAGCTGCAATTTTGATTTCAATGGGCATTATTATTTTTTATAAGGCTTTTGCAGAGTTCAGAAAGATGTTTGTTCAAAGTCTTGATTTGGTGGGGAAGAATCGTGAGTTTTTTGTTGATGAACGTAGTTTAGAAATTTTGTGTGATAGTAATTCGCTTTTTTGTGGCCGCTATTTTTTTTATGATTTGCAAGTTTATGATCAAAATTCTGATTATTTTTTTCTCGTTTTCAACCAAAATATATATATAATAATTCCGAAAAAGAGCTTGAACGTCAACCAGGAAACATATTTGAAATCTGTTTTAGAGCGGGTTGTTAAAACTTAGTTTTTAATGTGCTTTATTTAATTATATGTTTTAGGTTTAGTAAGCGTTAAACAAAAAATTATGTTCAATAGATATGAGGAGAAGTTTTGTGGTTAGCTTAATAGATTTGAACGATTTTGATTTAGTTGATGTTGAGTATATTCTTGAAAGTGCAATTGAAATCAAAAAAAATGTTGGTGATTTTTCAAAATTTATGGTTGGCAAGATAATGGGGTCGTTGTTTTTTGAGTCATCTACACGGACTCAGTTTTCGTTTCAAGCCGCAATGATGAGGTTAGGTGGGCAGTTTTTGGGTTTTTCTGATCCGAAAAAAAGTTCGCTTGCAAAAGGAGAAAGCTTTAGTGACACTTTAAAAGTAATGGGCATATATTCCGATTTGTTGGTTGTTCGTCACAGAAATGATGGAGCGGCGAGGGCGGCTTCAATGTTTGCGGGTTGTCCGATCATAAATGCGGGTGATGGGGTTCATTTACATCCGACTCAAACTTTGGCTGATTTGTTAACAATAAAGCAGTTAAAAGGCAGTTTTTGCGGTTTAACAGTTGGTTTTTGCGGTGATTTAAAATTTGGCAGACCGGTTAATTCACTTGTTCGAATGCTTTGTCGCTATGACAATAATAGGTTTATTTTTGTTTCAACTAAGGAGCAGCAAATTTCAAAATTTTTAAGAAACTTTTTAGAAGAACGAAAAATTGATTTTGTTGAGTGCGGTTCATTGGAAGAAGTTGTTTCGAGTTTTGATGTTTTATATATGACTCGTGTGCAACGGGAACGTTTTAAAAACCCCTTTGACTATGAAAATCAAAAGGGCAGATTTAAGCTTAACAGAAAAGTTTTGAGTTTAGCAAAAAGTGACTTGGTTGTTTTGCACCCGCTTCCACGAAATGATGAGATTGATTGTGAGGTTGACAGTGACGGCAGAGCGGCTTATTTTTTGCAGGCTGAAAATGGTTTATATGGGCGGATGGCTTTGATTTTGAAGTTGCTTTTTGAATTTGAAGGCAGGAA
>JAZUIR010000026.1:0-5722 GCA_045642305.1 Oscillospiraceae bacterium
AATAAACAAAAAATAGTTAAAAAAAGTCGACAAACAAGTTAAAATCACCGGTTGAGTCATTCTGTTTTTAATAAATCTTTTAACAAAAACGCCACATCTATCAATGGTTCCGTCATTGCTTAAGCAAGCTATCATCATGCCGTAAATTAAACCAAATATGAAAAACATGAACAGTATTTTTATTAATTTTATTTTGTTAAAATTCAAGGCAATAAACGGCTTTTTTTTAAAATTTGAAAGAATTAGCAACCTGAACACACATCCTTGTTTTAAACTGCTGTTTCAAACTTAATAGATTACTATGCTGGACATGCACAATTTATTCTTTAAATTATTTCGATAGTTCCTGGGCTCTTTGAACCGTTTTTTCGCAAGTTTGTTCAACAATTTTGTTTAAATCATAATCGTTTAAAACCGATAAACCTGCTAATGTGGTTCCTCCTGGCGAACTGACATCTTTGATTAGTTCATCGATTGATTTTCCGGATTTTTCAATCATTTTTGCGCTACCAACTAGGGTTGCACAAAATAGTTTTGTAACAACATCAGAATTAATATTTCTTTTTTTTGCAAAACTAAAAAAACCCTTAGCAAAAAGATATATAAACGCTGGCGATGACCCATTTATCGCAATGATATCATTCATTTTATTTGATGAAATTTCACAAACAACAGCACTTTTTGAAAACATTTGCTTTACTAAATCAAACTCTTCAATGCTAGTTTGATTTCCTTTGCACATTGCAACAGCTCCAGCTTGCAAAAGCAATGGTGTGTTTGGCATTACCTGCACAAATTTTATTTTTTTATCTAGAATTTTCGAAACATATGATTCATTTATTCCAGCAGCAATAGAAACCAAAACATTATTGGAGTCAAAAATTTGTTTGATATCCATTAAAACTTCTTCCATATTTTGAGGTTTAACCGCCAAAACCAGAACATTACTGCATTTAACCACCTCACCGTAACTTTCAAAACATTTTACTCCGTTTTTTTTCAGGAAATCATAATTATTTTGGTTTATATCATATCCGAAAATTTGAGCATCAAACTTTGATTTTATAAGCCCATTAATTATGGCTTTTGCCATATTTCCAGTTCCAATAAAACCAATTTTTTTTTTCATAAAAACAACTCCTTAAAATTTTTTAGTTAATTGGTTTTTGCCATATTAGAATTTTCACAAAGAATGGCTGCCTTAATTGCAATTGCGCATTCGATTCTTTTGCGTTCCACTACACACGAAAATTCATAAGGAATAAAGACACTTCCTTCAAAATTAAAGTTGTTTGCATTACAACCTCCGCTACAAAAAAATTTAGCCCAACAATTTTGACATTCTTTTTTGTTTATTAAGTTCGCTTTTGAAAACAAGTTAACTAAATTTTGATTGTTTATGCCACTGAAAACATTGCCCATTTTGAATTTTTCGTTCCCAACAAACTGATGGCATGGATATATTTCGCCAACAGGGTCTACTGCCAAATATTCTGTGCCGCAACCACAACCCCTAAGCCTTTTTATTATGCATGGCCCTTGATTTAAATCTATCATGAAGTGGAAAAAGTTGATTTTAGAACTATTTTGTTTCATTTGAATAATTTTTTTTGCTAAAATCTCATATTGCTCAAAAATTTTAGGTAAATGTTCATGTCGCAAAGCGTAATCTTTTTCTAAAGAGCTAACAACAGGTTCAACCGAAATTTGATCAAATCCATTTTCATAAAAATGCAAAACATCATCAACAAAATTTAAATTTTTATTAGTAAAAGTTCCACGTATGTAGTAATCTTTGAAGGTTTTGGTGCGATTTTTAACTAATTTTTTAAACTTAGGCATGGCCGCATCGTATGAGCTAGATTTGCCGTCGGCCATCTTGCGAATTTTGTCGTTCACTGTTTTTTTTCCATCAAGTGACAACACAACATTGCTCATCTCATTATTAATAAAATCAATAATAGAATCATCAAGCAAAGTTCCGTTCGTCGTCACCGTAAATCGAAAATTTTTGTTAAATTTTTTTTCTAAAGTTCGAGCATAATAAATAATTCTCTTAACAACATCAAAATTCATTAGAGGTTCGCCGCCGAAAAAATCAACTTCAAGGTTTTTACGTTCGCCAGAATTTTTAATCAAAAAATCAATAGCTGCTTTTGCAGTTTCAAAATCCATTAGCTGCCTGGCTCCACCAAAATTACCGGTTGAAGCAAAACAATAAGCACAACGCAAATTGCAATCGTGAGCCACATGTAGGCACATAGCCTTGATTTTTGCATTTTGAACCAAATTATCAAATTTTTCATAATCAATTTCATCGCTAAACAATCTGCCATTCTTATATAGACCATAAATTTGACTATAGGTTTCTTGAACATCTTCTCTGTCAAAATCTTTAAACCTACTAAAAATTAAATCACTGCATTTTTTATTCATGGGAATAGTTATAAAATCAAGCATTTCATATGTTAAATCATCTAAAACATATATTCCGGCGCTTCCAACGTCTAAAGCTATGTTCATATTGAACATTTTGAATTTATGAATCATATAAACAACAACCTCAAAAATTTTAATTTTTCTGATTTCGATCTATAAAATTATAAAATCTTTTACTATAACATTCAATTGAAATTTATAAATTATTAAAACAACCACAATAAATTAATTTGAATTTATAATATTTTAATCTATTTAATTTGTAAATTTGATCTAAAAAACCATTTCATGCACAAAACCAAATAAAATAAAAAAATTTAACTGTTTTTGCTAAATTCCAGTTGAACCAAACCCACAACAACCCCTTTCAGTGGGCTCTAAATTTTCCGACAACACAAAACAAACATCTTCAACCGGCATAACAATGAGTTGGGCAATTCTATCGTTTGGTTTTATTGTAACTTTAGTTGTTGAACTATTTTTAAGCGCCACAACATATTCACCTCTATAGTCACTATCACAAACGCCAACCTTGTTCGCTGGAGCAAGACCATGCTTTGTTGCAAGGCCGCTTCTTGCAAAAATAAAACCAGCAAAACCTTCAGGAATTTCAACAGAAAGGCCCGTGGGAATTTTTTTGATTTGAAAAGGCTCTATTTCAATTTCATCATCTATACAAGCATACAAATCATAACCGGCACTGAATCTGCTGCCTTTTGTTGGAATTTTAGCATTTTGCCTTAATTTTTTTATTTTAATTTTCATTTTTTAAATTTCCTTTTTTAATTTTTAAAACCATCAATTATTTCAACATTTTAAAGCAAAAATATTGTTTTTTCAACCTTGAACTTTTTTAGTAGGTAAAAAATATGTCTATCCGTTGTTAAATAGGTTGCAAAATTTTTGTTATTACTACAATATTCCAATAAATCCTTAATTATCAGAAACAAAATTAATTTAAATTTTTTACTCTGCATAGTTTAGTTGACTTTTTTTATTTTATTTGCGATAATTGTTGGGGTTGTTAACTTAGATATTAAATTTTAATTTTAAAGGTTTTTTAAGGGGTTATGTCATTTGATTGGTGATTTGCATATTCATAGCAGAAATTCTGATGGTTCGCTCGAAATCGAAGAAATAGCCTACATAGCAGCAAAAATCGGGCTTGATGCTATTTCAATAACCGACCATAATTTTTTAAATTCAAGAAATGAAATCAACAACCTGAGCAAAAAATATTCAATAAAAATAATTTATGGCATAGAATTTTCTTGCTATGATTTTGAACGCAATCGAAAGGTTCATGTTTTGTGCTATAACGCAAAAAATGAACCAGTTCTTGAACCAATTTGCGACGAAGCAACTCGGAAACGAATTGAAGTCGGAAATAAAAAAGCGGAATTCATCAAAAACAAATTTAAAATTCCACAAAGTTTGATAAATAAACATAAGTCTTACTCAGGTTGTATATATGATCAAAATTTAACTCATGCGCTTTTAGAATGTGGTTTTTGTAGTTCCATATATGGTGAAACTTATAAAAGCATTTCATCTAAAAATTTAAACATAACCACAAAAAAAGATTGCGATGTTGAAAAGGCAATTGATTTTATTCACAAAGCTGGTGGAAAAGCCGTCATAGCTCATCCAGGAGTTTATGATAGCTTCGATTTGTTGAAAAATTTAATTTATAAAAAATTAATTGATGGAATCGAAATTTGGCATCCAAAAAATTCCGCACAAGAAACAAAATTCTTGCTAAATTTAGTTGAAAAAAATAATCTAATTGCAACAGGAGGAACTGATTTTCATGGTTTTTATAGTTCAACATATTTCAATAGGATAGGAAATTTTACAACTCCTGAAAAATATTTAACCAAACTTCTGAACTGACTTTTATAGTTTGAAATAATTTTATAATTAGAGGGTTTTTTAGATGCAATATGTTTACAAAACACAGGGAACATGCAGCAAAAAAATAAATATTGAATTAGATGATAAAAATAAAATTTTAAACGTTGAATTTGAAGGTGGTTGCAACGGCAACACTAGAGGAATAGCTAAATTGGTTAGAGGCATGAATGCTTTTGAAGTTATTTCAAAACTTAAGGGAATTCGATGCGGTTTCAAATCAACTTCATGCCCCGACCAACTAGCAACTGCACTAGAACAGATATTAACAAAAAATTAACATTTTGAACGACGAGGTTAACTAAAAATTGAATGTTAAGCTTATTTGTCACACAAAAGACTGTGAAAACTTGGTGGCCTGCGCAGCAAAACTTTGCTATAGTAGCGCAACAATCGATGATTTAATAAAAAATGAAACTCAAAAAAATAATTTAAAATTTATAGATATGTTGACAAAACTTGGCCATGAAAGCCCAATGGAGCACGCTAATTTCACATTTGGAGTTGAAGGAGTTTCGAGGTCACTTCTAGCTCAAATAACACGTCATAGGATAGCTTCTTTTAGTGTACAAAGTCAACGCTATGTTTTAGAAGATGAGTTTTCGTTTGTTATTCCGCCTGAAATTGAAAAAGATGAATATTTGAAAAAAATATTTACAGATTCAATGAAAAATACGCAACAAACCTATTCTCAACTTCAAGAAAAATTAAAACAACACCACAAAAACAATTTAATGTTGCAAGGATTTGACGAAAACGAGGCAACCAAAAAAGCTGAAAAAATGAGTTGTGAAGATGCTAGGTTTGTTTTGCCTAATGCATGTTGCTGCAAATTTTTAATAACTGCAAACGCACGAAGTTTACTTAACTTTTTTAGATTACGTTGCTGTAACAGGGCTCAATGGGAAATTAGAAAACTAGCTTTCAAAATGTTAGAACTTGCAATTAGTGTGGCTCCGAATCTTTTCAAAAACGCTGGACCAAGCTGTGTTCATGGAAAATGCACCGAAGGAAAAATGAGCTGCAAAAAATCATATGAAGTGAAACAAAAAATTGAAGAAATGTTCAAACAACAAGTTCAATTCTGTTAAACAGACAAATTTGAAAGGAAAGTTTAAAAGCATGGGCAAATTACTAGTAATTGAAGGCTTAGATGGCAGCGGCAAAGCAACCCAAACTCAAATCTTGTCTGAAAAGTTTACTAATCAAAAACTTAAGTACAAAAAAATAACATATCCTAACTACGAAAGCAAGTCAAGTGCATTAGTTAAGCTCTACTTAAACGGGAAAATTTCACCCGATTTGTTTAACGTAAATTGTTTTGCTGCTTCGAGTTTTTTTGCATGTGACCACTATATTAGCTATTTAGTCG